>NZ_JBFTMA010000592.1:0-2855 GCF_056396725.1 Bacillus sp. 05T31 | reverse complement strand
GTTTAATTGAAACGACGGAAGGATCAATTTTAATCGATGGAAAAGATATTCAACAATATAACATAAACGAACTACGTTGGAATATAGGGTACGTGTTGCAGCAGATTGCGCTGTTTCCACATATGACAATTGCTGAAAATATTGCAGTTGTCCCTGAAATGAGAAAATGGACCAAAAAGGAAATAAAAGCACGTGTCGATGACTTGCTACAGATGGTTGGGCTCGATCCAGATGTATATCGTGATCGCATGCCAGATGAATTGTCGGGAGGGCAGAAACAACGTGTTGGTGTCGTACGGGCATTAGCCGCAAACCCGAAAATTGTACTTATGGACGAGCCATTTAGTGCGTTAGATCCGTTAAGTAGGGAGCAGCTTCAGAAGGATATCGTACAATTGCAAACAAAGATTCAAAAAACAATCGTGTTCGTAACGCACGATATGCAAGAGGCTTTATCACTTGGTGATCGTATTTGTGTAATGAAAGAAGGAAAAGTTGTTCAATTAGATACACCAGAAGGAATTATACATAACCCGAAAAATGAGTTTGTAGAGGAGTTCATTGGAAATCGTGGACGACCTTGGTATGAGGGGAAGAGTATAGAAGAGGTATTGCCGCTAGACGAGGGTATACGAGTTGAAGGGAATGCTTTATCTTTACATTCGTCATTACAAGAAGCACTAGTCCGCTTACAAACTGAAGAGTCAGTGCCGGTTGAAGAGCATGGTCAATATGTTGGAGCGTTAACAAGTCGTCATATTGTCAATTACATTGTTGAACAAATGAAGGAAAGAGGCTAAACAGTGACTGATTTTATTCAAACGTTCCGAGAACGAAAAGTAGAATTGCTAAGTGCATTAAGTGAGCATTTACAAATATCGCTTATTTCACTATTTTTTGCAGTAATTATTGCAGTGCCGCTCGGCATTATATTAACGAGAAAAGAACGAATGGCTGAATTTATTATAGGGACTTCTGCTGTTATGCAGACAGTGCCCTCACTTGCTTTACTTGGACTATTAATTCCGTTAGTAGGAATTGGAAAACTGCCAGCTATAATCGCATTAGTTGTGTATGCACTATTACCTATTTTACGAAATACATATACAGGAATACGGGAATTAGATGAATCACTTATAGAAGCGGCGAGAGCTATGGGGATGAATAGCTGGAAAAGATTATGGAAGGTAGAGCTTCCGCTCGCATTGCCAATTATTATGGCTGGTATTCGTACAGCGATGGTATTAATTGTTGGAACGGCTACATTAGCTGCTTTAATAGGCGCTGGTGGGCTCGGTAAGCTCATATTATTAGGCATAGATCGAAATGACCATGCGCTTATCATTTTAGGGGCCGTACCAGCTGCGTTACTCGCTTTATTCTTTGATATAGTACTTCGCATACTTGAGAGCCCGAAACGCTCTTCTAAGCGCGTTATATTGACGATATGTATAGTTGTAGTAATGATAGCTGCTCCATTTCTTTGGAATACCGAAAAGAAAGACATAGTTATTGCTGGTAAACTTGGATCTGAACCAGAAATATTAATTCAAATGTACAAGCAACTTATTGAACAGGATACAGATTTACAGGTGGAATTAAAGCCAGGCCTTGGAAAAACAGCATTTGTATTCGAAGCGTTAAAATCAGGTGAAGTAGATATATACCCAGAATTTTCAGGTACAGCTTTATCTACTTTCGTGAAAGAAGAACCGAAAAGTACAAATCGTGATGAAGTATATGAACAAGCTCGTATTGGAATGGAAAAGAAATATAATATGGTTATGTTAAAGCCAATGGAGTATAACAATACATACGCACTAGCCATGCCGAAAAAAATAGCAGATCAAAATAACATAAATACAATTTCTGATTTAGGRAAAATTGCACAGGAAGCTAAAGTAGGATTTACATTAGAATTTGCTGATCGTGAAGATGGTTATAAAGGAATGCAAAAATTATATAACTATAAGTTTTCAAATGTTAAAACGATGGAACCGAAACTGCGCTATAGTGCAATACAATCGGGAGATGTTAACGTAATCGATGCATATTCAACAGATAGTGAATTGGAGCAATATGGGCTTAAAGTGCTAAAAGATGATAAAGGACTATTCCCGCCTTATCAAGGAGCACCATTATTAAGAAAAGAGACGTTACAGAAATATCCTGAACTCGAAAAAGTATTAAATAAATTATCTGGAAAGATTACAGATGAAGAAATGAGAAAAATGAATTATGAAGTAAATGTGAATGGGAAAAGTAGCGAAGAAGTCGCAAAACAATTTTTACAAAAAGAGAAGTTACTTCGTTAATTTTACAATAAATATACAATTTTATATGTATGAAATGACCGTTCATTACAAAATGAACGGTTTTTTTGTGCATACTTATACATTTTTTCAAAAAAGTATTCCATTTTTCTTCATTTTCTTTTAGAATAAGTAATGTTTTCCTGAAAAAATATAAGAGAAACGTCTATTAGAGAAAAAGGTGACTTTAATAGTTGAACGAACATAACACCTAGAATGACAGATGGGGTGGTACAAATAGAAAAGAAGTTAGGATTTTTTCCGTTAATCGCATTAGTAGTTGGAACGATGGTTGGTGGCGGTGTTTTTAGTTTACCGCATGATTTAGCAGTAGGAGCAAATAGTGGTGCAACGATAATTGGTTGGTGTATTACAGCAATGGGAATGATTCCACTTGCGCTCGTATATCAAACGTTAGCAAGACAAAAACCGGAGCTTGAGGGCGGAATYTATAGTTATGCACGAGCTGGATTCGGTGAATATATTGGTTTTAACAGTGCTTGGGGATACTGGYTAGCAGGGATTTTAGGAAATGTTGCAACA
>NZ_JBFTMA010000591.1:0-3474 GCF_056396725.1 Bacillus sp. 05T31 | reverse complement strand
GTCTTGGATTTATGACAGATTTATTACCGAGACACTTACTACCAGCAGGTAATATATTATCCGGAATCGCCTTTAGTTTAGGGAGTATTATGGGTCCTGTATTAGGAGGCGTATTTATAGAGAAAATACAGTATACAAGCTTTTTTATTGCGGTTATGATTATAATGGGTATTCTCGCAATGTTTTATATTATTTACATGAAAAATCAATTCGCATCAAGAAAAATAGAAAGTAGGTTAGGGCATGACAAAACAACCTAATAAGAAAAAATTTGAAGTACTAGAAAATGAAACGATTACAGACTGCTTAGCACGTATGGAACAAGAAGGCTATGCACCGTCTCGTCGCATGGAAGAACCAATCTTTCATGAAGTGAAGAAAAACGGCAAAACAGAAGTTGAACCATGCGGTAGAAAAATTGTTTTTGAGGGGAAATTGAAGTAATCTCATAACAAATAGCCATCCAATTCATTTGAGTTGGATGGCTTGTTTTTTTACTGAACAATGAAAGGCTTAGCTAGAGATCTTTGTTAGTGAAGGTAGTATAGAGAGAAACTAACTACATAAAAATGTAAATTTAAGGATGCTTAATGTATTGAATTTTAGGATTGGGACAAAAAGACTATCGAAAAGACGAATTGCGTTCTTTTGGGTAGGAGAAAGTAAAGAGCAAATGCTCGGGTTATGGGAAATGCATACGAATGAAGAATTTGAGACGAAACACTTCGCTTTTCGTGTAGATTTAGAGTTTTTAAATGCTTCAAAATTATGGTTAGAGAAGCGTGGAATAGAGGTAGTAGGGAGTCAAGGGAAAGGAAATCGAGAACCAATTGTCCAAAGGTGGATGCCAGCTGCAAGCGTATATTTTCTAGATTGTGATGGAAATAAATTAGAGTTTATTTCTATGTTATATGATGATTCAGATGAACTAGAATATGCAACGTATTTAAGTGAATGGAATGCGGAGCACTAAGAAAAATAAAGTGGAACTTTAATCAGTAGTAGTTTTACAGCTTTGTATTATGTTAAATAGATAGAAACAAAATAAAATCCCTCAAGAAAAGGCACGTTCTTGAAGGATTTTTTTATGCTTTATATATTTTATATTGCTTGTAACGTATTAATGATGTTCACTTTTAGATATTTCAGCGCGTTGAATATAACCATCAGAGAAGCTGAAATAAAGAGAATAGCTTCCTCGATTATATATAAAGCCTTCACTAGTCATATCCTCTCCAATTCCATCTGGCTCACCAAACCACTCTTTTAATTCATCGATAGTGATATCCATTTTTACCCATATATATCTAGCGTCCGAAGGGTACATATCAATATTATAATCTCCATATACCGCTGTAGTAGGTGCATCACATTCTGTACATGGCGCTTGCTTCCAAACATCAGGCACTCCAAATTCTTTTTTTACCTCAGATATATCTTTACCCAGTACATCTAATTTAAATGGACCAAACGTCCCATCCTGTAAAGCTGTTGCTAACATTTGTTTCAGTTCTTCTTTTGTATTGATGTTGAAATTATAAGATCTGTTCTTTGCTATTGCATTATAGAAAAATTGTGCATACTGCTCACGTTTCACAAGCATGTTGCCATTAAAATTACCAGACTCGTCACCTTGGGATATCCGGTTACTACGTAGCGTATTTACAGATTCATAGGCCCAATGACCTTTTGGTACATCTTTAAAGTTCTCTTGTCCTTTTGAGTTTAATTGAAATGCCTTTTGSAATACTACTGCCATCTCATACCGATTTAATGCGTCATCTGGACGAAATGCACCTGTTCCATCACCTGTCATAATTCCAGCTTGCGCAATGGCTTTGATATCCTTTTCAAACATATGATTTGTAATATCACTAAACATATTTCCCTGTTTATCATCTGCTATTAAACCTAAATGTCGATTGACTAAAGAAGCAACCTGTCCTCTAGTAATGTTGTCCCCAAAACCAAATTTTCCATTTCCATATCCCTTATAAATCCCTGCTGCTGCTAAGTAATCAATAGCAGTTTTTGACCAGTGGTCCTTTGGTACATCTGTAAATACAGAGTTCGCATTGCCAGCTACTTTATAGTTATTCGTAGTTGTTTGTGCGTTTGCTGTGCCTACCATCATTGTAGTTGCTAGTGCTGTGGTGATTACGAATCCCAAAATTTTTTTAGCTTTGCTTGTTTTCTTGCCCATTTGAGAAAGCCTCCCCAGTTTAATTTAACTTTATTAAATATACGTATTACACATATACATTCTAATACAGCTAAATGTACACATCGTAATTATAACATGTAAATGATGATCATTTGTCATTAATTCACTTAATGTGGATAAAATTCCAATAATCTATATAAAACTATAATTTTTAGATAATAAATATTCATTGCTATTTAATTGAAGAAAAATACGAAACCTTTTTATAAAATATGGAAATGTTAAAACCCCTTTGATAGAATAGCAATATGCAAAAATAATTATTTATAAATTCTCAATGTAATGAATATTCATGTTTAAATATACGAATTTAACTACATATTTATTGTAATAAAGGGGGAGAAAGATGTTAGAGGAATTGTACACTGTTTTTTTAAATGCATCGGGTTTTACAGAAAGCGCAAGGAAACGAGACCAGTATGATAAATTACATGATTATTTAAAAGATCAAGAAAGAGAGTTAAAACAATTCATTCAAGAGGCTGAATCAGCGAAAAGAGATTATGAGAGTAAAAGTAATGGCTTAGAAGCTAATAAAATTCCGGCAGTTGAATTTGAACAAAAACGTCATGAAAAGGATGAAGAATTAAATACAGTACTATCCTATTTTAAGAGTGCATTAAGCGATGTTGGATCTGCGATAGGTACAGCTTATGCAAAGTATTTGGAATATAAAGCGAAAGCAGAAGCGGAGAAAGCGTCCGCATACAATGCAGCGACCAAGGCTTTTGAAGAAAAGAAAAAGGAAATTGAAAATCTTATCCATTAAACATATAAAGAATGGGGGAACCCACATGAGTGGTAAAGAGGTTGAAATTATAGGAAGTAACACTGCAAGTGCCATTTCTTACGCGCAAAATATTGAAAATGGTATGAAGGATTCTTTAAACGAAGCGAAAAACTTAAAAGCATATGTTACATGTGCGAACTGGAATGGAAAAACGAGAGATGCCTTTTTAAGTTATCTAGATTTAATCATTCAATATAACTCAGAAATGGTAGAGGCATTTGAAGGACATACGAAAGCTTTGAAAGAGTTAGATAAAAGTATTCAAACGTACGGAGATAGGCCGGAAGTAAGGGCGATAAAACAGTTGTGATGGAGAAATGAGGGATAAAAAAATGGAGAAAGAAATGAATTTTGCACCTGCTGAATTATATGTTCTCGCAGGTGCAGCTGGGGTTACGGATATATTTGGATTGCCAAACCGTGACGTAATTATTTTACTTGATGAAGAATGTGTCACGAA
>NZ_JBFTMA010000590.1:0-2859 GCF_056396725.1 Bacillus sp. 05T31 | reverse complement strand
ACTTACAAGTGAAAATGGAATTACCCCTGCAGCTTTTCAAATTATTGAGCTATTAAAGGAATATGAAAATTGTCATGAATACACGAGAATTAATAATGTATTAATTGGTTTTTTGAAACATGATAAAGATCGAGTGGCTGTATTAACAGAAGTAGAGCCAAATAAAAAATACGAGATCGACTACATACCAAAGCCAGACGTATATTTTTCATTATTAACACGCATCCCTTTCTTGTTGAGAGAACCGAGGGAAATAGAAGATACATTTTTCTCAAAGAGAATGACAGAAACAGAACAACAAACATTTGAGGAAAAAGATTTATCAAATAAAGACGTTATAGCGATGGAAACGTATACGAGGCCTCGGAGTAATAGAGGAGGAAAATGGGAATGTTTCTTATATTTCACTGAAGGAGAAGATTTCGTTCAAATAGATGTAGATCGTAATCGATATGACTGGGTGAGCCTCTATGCGGTTAATAAGAAATTGTATGACGTGTTAAAAATGCCGTATAAAAAATTAATTGACCCGAGACAATTTTCGTTAGGAGGTATTGAATAATGCAAGTATCAATGGGAGATGGTGGTTCTAGTGGTGGAGAAGAAGTATTAGTTAATTTTGAAGAACTACTTGATATAGTAATGAAATTAGAAAATATATATAAAATCCATGTAGATGTCATTGGGACGAATATTGAGAGTTTATTAAGCTGTGATTTTTATCAAAAAGGTGAAGCGATGAGAGTAATTGAAAAATATCCTGATATATTACACAAAACACTTGAATTTGCTGAACACTATTCTAGATCGGCGACACTTGTAAGGAACGCATGTGTAGAAATGCTTGAAAAGGACGAACAATTACGTGAAATATTAAGTAAGTTGTAGAAATCACCATACGGCTGGGGGATGAAAACGAGATGGATGTGAAATATAGACCTGAACCATGGCAAAACATGGGGGATGGTATGAATCGAATTACAAAAGATGCACTCATGAAATTACGGGACGCAAATGAATTATTAAAAAGAATTGAYGGAAGAATACGAGAATTAGACTCAGATGGTAGTATACATTTTAACCCAAAAGATCAATCGCGAAAAATCGGGGAGTTACTCGAGAGCTATTCGACATTACAAAAATATTGCGGAGAAGCAGGGCGATTGGTATCTGAACATATAGATAAACCTTTTTTAGTAGAAATGGATAAATTTGCTCAAAAAATGAGAGATACATCTATTCTCAGTTTTGAAACAAATAACCGAATTGGCTCTACAACAACGACAGTATTACCAGGTGCGCATGCAGGCTACGGAAGTGTACCACAAACAATACAGAAGAAGAAAGATAAAATAACAGTAGAAGATATTTTTAGAGATTCACCTGCATTTGATAACGTACTTAGAGAGGAATACAAAGAACTAAAAAAACAAAATCCAGATGCAAAACTAAATTATGAAGAATACAAGAAAGTAGTCCCATCCACACGAGGATTTGAATACAAATCGATAGAAGATGAACAGAAAAAACTAGAAATGGTGCGAGACATAGGAATAGGCGTAGGAATCATCATCACAACAATCCTTTGCCCACCACTCGGGGCCGCTGCCGCAGTAGTATACGGCGCTGTACAAATCAAAAGTGGTATCGACGGAGAAGACTGGGGAACACATAGGAAATTGAGCCAAGAAGAGCGGGTAGGAAACATCATTTTTGGCGGATTAGATGCAATCCCAGTTGTTGGAGCAGTAGGAAAAGGAGTAAAAGCATTCAAAGGCACGAGTGAATTAGCTGATTTAGCGAAATTATTAAAATTCAAAGAAGGAATGCCTGGTTTTAATCCAAATTTGGGTAAAAATGTGGTACAATCGCTTAAGGAAAATAATCTATTAAAAAATTTAAAAATACAAGGCTGGAAAACCGTAGATAAGATTAATGATGCGGACTATTTCATTAAAGGTCTAGTAGCAAAAGGTGTGGACTCCGTAACCCCATTCGTTAAAGGTGTAGAAATACTGCCAGATGGAAGTGTCGTTAGATCTGGAACGAACTATAGCGGGAAATTCCAAGAAGCCCATGATGCCTCAAAGGCGAGTATTCAGAGTAGGATCTCGAATTTGGAGAGTGGTGGGGTTAAGGGTACGGGTGAAGGTAGTAGGATTATTCCTGGTACTCCGGGTATTGTAACAGGAGGAAATTCTACTAAATTAGGAAAAAATATGATGACAGAAATGGGGCTTAAACGTTCAACTAAATGGAGTGGATATCAAGCACAGCATATTATTCCTTCTGAAATGGCAGATAATCTTGTAATTAAAAAGATAGGTATGAACTTTGATGACTCATCAAACGGTATTTTTCTAAGAGTACCAGATGATAATATAAGTACAATGGCTAGACATAGAGGATATCATTCTGTTTACAATGAAGTAGTTGCAAGAGCATTAAATAAAATGGATATTAACCAAAGTATTGATAGTTTACAAAAACAGGTATATGATTTGCAAAAAAATTTAAGAAAATTACAGGGGAATGGTTTACCATTGTACCCAAGCCAAGGTGCAACAGTGGAACTTTGGGAAAGAAAGCTAAAACAATTGGAAATACAAAATAAGTAAATATCAGTAAGGTGGTAAGGTGTAATGGAAAATAAAGATATTAGTTTGCTTGAAGAATTACTTTATAATACAAATAACGAGGATACAATTAGCCGAATAAAGAATATAGATAATCCAATAATCCTTCATTGTTTTGCAGCAAATTATAATTGGAATAGTGGATTTGATATACCAAATGCAATTCTTGAAAACAAAGATTGTGACTTAGGAACGGGATTACTAATGTTTCATTATGCAGACG
>NZ_JBFTMA010000589.1:0-4615 GCF_056396725.1 Bacillus sp. 05T31 | reverse complement strand
GAAATAACTTGTGTCCATTTTAATTGTCGATGATAATCCGGTTAACATCTTTGTAATTGAAAAAATTTTAAAACAAGCCGGATATCAGGATCTTGTATCGCTTAATTCTGCACAAGAGCTTTTCGAATACATCCATTTTGGAAAAGATTCTTCCAGGCATAATGAAATTGATTTAATACTATTAGATATTATGATGCCTGAGATTGATGGACTTGAAGTTTGTAGGCGATTACAAAACGAGGAGAAGTTTAAAGATATTCCTATTATTTTTGTAACAGCTTTAGAAGATGCGAATAAATTAGCTGAAGCGCTTGATATAGGCGCAATGGATTATATTACGAAACCTATAAATAAAGTTGAATTGTTAGCTCGTATGCGTGTGGCATTACGCTTGAAATTGGAATTAAATTGGCATAAAGAACAAGAGGAAAATCTTCGTAATGAATTAGATTTAGCTACACAAGTACAAAGAAACTTATTAAGTAGCCCATTAAGAGAAGATCATATAAAAATTGAAGCAAGTTACTTACCTTCATTCAAACTAGCTGGAGATATGTATTATTGGTATAAAATCGATGAAAACCGCTACGGTATTATATTATTAGATGTGATGGGACATGGTGTATCTGCTTCATTAGTTTGTATGTTTATTTCGTCTGTATTACGTGAATCGATTAAATGTTTAATCGATCCGGAACTTGTCATTAAAGACTTAAATAAATATATGACTCTTTTACATAATGAGAATGACAATATTCCATATTATTTTACAGCGATATACTTAGTAGTTGATACAGAAAAGAGAACAATTGAATATGTAAATGCAGGACATCCTTCTGGATACGTTTTAGTTGATGAAGAGAATGTAGTGGAACTAAATCGCGGGAGTTGTGCGGTAGGATTTTTTGATGAAATAAAGGTTGAAAAGACGGTAATACCTTTTGAGAAGAACGCTCAAATATTATTGTTTACAGATGGTGTACTTGAAGCAATTGCAAATGATGAATTTGAGTCTGAAGAGAAATTACGTGCTTTTACAGAAAGAAAATGGGGAGATTTAGAAGAAGAGATAGAAGGATTTTATAAGGAAGAACAGAAGAAAGCACAATCAGATGATATGTGTTTAATTATGATACAAACGAATGCGAAATAAAAAGGGTATGAAATCCAAACATAGGATTTCATACCCTTTTTAATGTATTTTTTGATAGATTTGTTCGTTAGGGTTAAATTGGATATAATGCGGCATTATATCTGAAAAACGAAGAGTTTCTTTATTTCCTAAACATAGGAATCCATTGTGGCCTAAACTTTCATAAAATAGTTGCTGTACTTGGTTTTGAAGTTTACTTGTAAAATAAATTAAAACGTTACGGCAAAGTATAATATGAAATTCGTTAAAAGATTGATCAGTTACTAAATTATGCTGCGCAAAAATAATGTTTTGTAACAGGGATGGATTAAAATAAGCAAAACGACTATTTGTTGAATAATAGTTAGAAAATGCTTGTGTACCGCCAGCTTGTAAATAGTTTTTCGTATAAGTTTGCATTTTATTTAACGGAAGGATGCCTTGTTTTGCTTTTTCTAACACATTCGTATTCATATCTGTTGCGTAAATAACAGCTTTTTCACTTAATCCTTCTTCGTGAAGTAAGATGGACATTGATAACACTTCTTCACCAGTTGCGCATCCAGCATGCCAAATTCTAATTTCAGGATATTTTTTTAATTCAGGAATAACATGGCTTTAGCAGTTAATGCGATAATAGGTATTTCATGGAACCCTAAATTCATTCGGATATTTTCCATCGTTTCATAACCGTCCATATTCGGCATCATAATATCCATTAAAATAAGGTCAATATTTGTATTGCTTTTTAGTATTTCTAAACACTCTATACCATTTTGTGCAGTAATAATGTTGGCATGTTGTTTTTCTAATGCATTTTGTAATGCAAATATATTTCGATGATCATCATCGACAATTAAAATAGTTTTCTCTTGGAAGACGTTATTTGTTTCTGGCGTCACGATAGTTTCCTCAATAACTTCAGGAGGAATAACATCTTCTATCGTTGCTGCAACTTCTAAATTGGATACTTGTATATCAGTTAACCCATTTGGAAGGTTAGGAATATATACTGTGAAGGTACTGCCTTCTCCTACATTACTCTCTAACGTAATCCAACCGCCTAATAATCTAGCAAACTCTTTACAAATAGATAATCCTAAGCCTGTACCACCATATTTCCGAATCGTTGCGCCATCTGCCTGTTGAAAAGCTTCGAAAATAAGTTGATGCTGTTCTTTAGAAATACCAATACCAGTATCTTTTACTGAAATCGTAATCCAATCTTTACTTATAGACTGCATTTCATTACTCAAATTGGTTGTTTCTATCGGATTGAAATGTAAAGAGACGGATCCTTTTTCCGTGAATTTAAATGCATTGGATAATAAGTTTTTAATAATTTGCTCAATCCGCTTTGCATCTGTATAAAATAAATCAGGAATAATATCACTGTCTTCAATAGTAAATTCGACATTTTTTTGTGCAGCTATATGTAAAAAGTTTTGCTGCATATTTGCTGCCATGTCACTTATGTTCGTTGCTTCAAAAATGACGTCTAGTTTTCCGGCTTCTACTTTAGATAAATCTAGTATGTCATTAATTAAAGTAAGTAAATCTTTTCCTGATGAATGAATGACGGTTGCTAATTCAATTTCATCATCGGATAAATGGTTATCATGATTTTCTCTTAACATTTCAGATAATAGTAAAATACTATTTAACGGTGTTCGTAATTCATGGGACATATTTGCTAGAAATTCTGATTTGTATTTTGAACTACGTAATATTTCGCTTGCTTTTTCTTCTAATTCTGATTTAGTAATTTCTAAATCAGTTGTCTTTTGTTCAGCCTCTTCAGTTCTAGACTCTAGTTGTTCATTCGTTGTTCGTAATTCTTCGGCTTGCATTTGTAGTTCTTCAGCTTGCGTTTGCAATTCCTCTGATTGAACTTGTAATTCCTCGGTCATTGCTTGTGATTCATGTAAAAGAGTTTGAATTCGCATACGTCCCATAATACTATGGATGGTTAAACCTAGATTATCAATAGTTTGTTGAATTAAGTCTTGATGTAAGTCTGAAATCTCAGTTACACTTACTAACTCAATTACTGCAATAACTTCATCCTCAAATAAGACAGGGATTACTAGTAGATTTTTGGGACGTATTTCTAATAAGCCAGTAGTGACGTAACGAAACTCTTCGGGTATGTCTCGAAGAATAAAACTTTGCTTCTCTAAAGCGCATTGTCCAATTAAACCTTCACCAACTTCAATGGATTGTTTTCCAATATTAGCACCTTGATCGGCGAAAGAAGCTTTCTTCACATAGTAGACAGTTTCTTCAACTTCTTCACGTACATAGAATGCACCGCAAGAGGTTTGCGTTTTTTGTATAATTCCACTAAGTATTTTTTTACCTAACATCTCAATAGAAGATACACCTTGATACATTAAAATTAATTCTGCAAGCTCAGTTTGTAACCACTCTCTGTTAGATATTTCATCTAGTAGGTGGTTTGTTGTATGAGCAAGCTCTTTTATTTCATCCCGCGTGTTTACATGAATTCTTTCAGTAATTTTTTCTTTAGAAGAAATGGATTTAATAGCTTGAATTACGTTTTTAATCGTTTTTGTAATGGAATTCGAAATATAGAGTGAAATGATAATAGAAATACAAGAAAGTAAGAATAATAAACTGTATAACCAAAGCTCTAATTTATTATTTTCATTATCTAATTGCGCAGCTCTTTTTTTCGTTAGTTGCTCTTCTATACTACGGAAATTAGTTAGCTGCGATTGTAATGATTGAATTTGAGTCGTGTCGATTGCTTGTATGTTATTACTATTATGATTTGTAATGATTGGGTGAATCTCTTTATTAATCCAACTATTAATGTTTTCGTTAATCTGTTTTAATTTTTCTTGCTGAGATGGATTATCTTCTAATAAAGCGAAAAGATCTTGATAATGTTTTTCGTAATCCTTTTCCGCAGAGTTAAGGGATTGTACGTAATTTGGGTTATTAGTAATGATAAAATCTTTCGCTTTATTTTCAATTGTTAGCAATTCTTTCTCCACTTGATTCGTTAAATTAAGAACTTTAAAATCGTGATCAATAATAAAATTACGAGATTTTTGTAAATTGGAAATCTCATTGTTTAACATAATGAAAGAAATAAGTAAGAACAAAATCATAACTAAATAACCAGCCATAATTTTGTAGCGAATACTAAATTTTGCTTTCGATTTCATTAAAAATTCCTACCTTCAAGGTTATTCAAAGTTTTCAATTGTAAAGAATGAAAAACGTAATATATATTATATCAGTTTTCATAAGGCCAAACTAGAAATCCCCCTATTGTATTAGGGGGTCTCGTTTTGAATAGAGGAAATCATTTTGAAATATAAAAACATATATGAAAAGTAACGATCGAGGGAATAGGGGGATAATAAAACTTTTAAGAAGGAAAGAGTGTTCTTAAAGCTTTTTTTGCATCTATTCCTTCAAAGATAAATAATACAAGCTCTCTCTTTTTTACAG
>NZ_JBFTMA010000588.1:0-3393 GCF_056396725.1 Bacillus sp. 05T31 | reverse complement strand
CTCCTTGACTTAACGATAAAAAAGCAATTCCTACAAAACTAATTACACCACCGATCCAACCATTTAATTTCATTTTTTCATTCAAAAAAACAGAAGCAAGAATTGCCGTTAATATAGGTGTTACTGATACAATTAAACTAGCAGGTCCAGCATTCACACTCTTTTCACCGTAGTTCAGTGCAATATGATAAATTGTAAATCCAAGAGCACCAAATATAAAAATTACTGGAATATCTTTCAAATCAGGTAAACGTAATTTGTATATAAGTGAAAACAGAAAAAGAATCAAAGAAGCGATTAATAATCGTAGCAAAGTAAGGTGTTCAGGGGTGTAAGCTTCAAGCCCCATCCGAATTCCTGGAAAAGCTGTTCCCCATATAAGAATCGTAAAAGCGTGAGCACATACAATACGAAAATCCCATTTTTTATTATGCATATTTTCTCTCCCTCTCCAATAAACCAGCCATTTTCTAATTACCAATTATTTCTTTTCATCATATTTAATAGTTGATACAATGTCTTCAATTGGAAGTAAGGTTCCTAGCCAGCGGCAGTTAGCGAAATTATTTCATGTAAATCGTAGTACTGTAATAACCGCACTAGAAGAACTTATGGCAGATGGCTTAATTCAAGGGAAAATCGGGTCAGGAACAATTGTAACGAATAATACATGGTCATTATTAGCCACCAATCCCCCGCCCGATTGGAGTGAATATGTAAAGGCTGGTATTCATAAACCAAGCAAGTTAATGGTACGGGAAATAAATGAAGCAGAAGCAAATAAAAAATTGATTCATCTTAGTAAAGGAGAACTTGCACCTCATCTTTTCCCGTTAGAAACTATGCAATTCATTATGCGTAACGTATGTGAGGAACTAGATTATTTCGGATATGAAGAACAAAAAGGATATCTCCCTTTACGTGAAGCAATAAGTAATTATGTAAAATCATTTGGAATAAATACATCACCAAGCTCTATATTAATAGTCTCTGGTGCATTACAGGCATTACAATTAATATCAATCGGTCTTTTACATAGAGAGTCAACTGTTTTACTTGAACGACCTTCTTACTTATATTCTCTTCACGTATTTCAATCGGCTAATATTCACCTTTCTGGAATACAGATGGATCAACATGGAATTATCCCTAATGATTTGTTAAGAAGAATTAATTATAGTCAAAAGAAAAATATTTTATATTCGATTCCTTGTTTTCAAAATCCGACGGGTGTATTAATGTCCAAGGATCGACGAAAAGAAATACTAAGAATATGCGAAAAAGAACAATTGCCTATCATTGAAGATGATATTTACCGTGARTTATGGATKGATGAAMTACCGCCMCYWCCTTTAAAGTCGATGGATAAATATGGACATGTTTTATATATCGGYAGTCTATCTAAAACACTTAGCCCAGGACTTAGRATTGGTTGGATTATCGGRCCAGAGCCTGTTATTGAGAGATTATCAGACATAAAAATGCAAACTGACTATGGGTCAAGTTCTTTATCTCAAAGAGTTGCGACGGAATGGTTAAGTAAAGCTTTTTATGAGGAGCACGTAGCGAATGTAAGGATTCACCTAAAAGAGCGGAGACGAATAATGATACAAGCCTTAAATAAGTATTGTGCAGATATTGCCACGTGGGATATTCCTAGCGGCGGATTTTTTATATGGCTAAGAGTGATACCTAACATTCCGATGAAAAAACTGTTTTCAGAAGCATTATCAAATGGAATTCTTTTAAATCCGGGACGTATTTATGAGGAAGAATCAGATCAGTTTATACGTTTATCTTATGGGTATTCTTCCCCTGAACAAATTACTCAAGGTATTATTATATTAAGTAATTTGATTCGTAAGTTAATGGCATAATAAAAAGATCCTCTTTGTATAAAGAGGATCTTTTGTGTGCCTTTTTTACCAYAATCTCATTTCCTGTCCTAATAAAATAAGTTCTTTATAGGGATCACCATCAATTTTTAATACTTGCGCAAAAGCCGGTTCTGTTTTTAYGCCTTGTTCTTTTAATTCAATTACTTCTTCTCTAATGTGTGGGTGCTGCATTAATAGCATGTGCTCCACTATCATATGTTTATATGCATTTTGGTTACGTACTGGCCGCGGTTGAGCAAATAATTCAAATTCAAAACCTTCAAATTGAAAATTCACCTTTATTGTTAAGATATTTTTAATGATTTTCTTTTTCATTTCAAACCCTTCGTATGAGCCATACAATGATCTAATTTCCTGTTCAAAAAAATCATAATTATGTACTTCCATTACAATGTCTAAGTCAGAATGAAGGGTATCAACTCTAATAGGGATTGTCCCGCAAAGTACAGGGCTATATAAAGCTAAATCCTCCATTATGTTTAGTTTATTAATAACTTCGTAAACTTTTTGTTGCTTATCATTCCCAGATTGTAAATATGTAATAGATGTAAACATAGAAGTCTCTCCTTCATTTAACGTAATACTCGTCTCACTAAATTTGAGAAAAAATTTAATCATTCCATTTTGTTCTAGGAGTACCTATATTTCAATATATTAAGCCGAACTAACTATATTTTTCAACTTTTCTCCTATACTGCAATACTATAAAAATAAAAAAGGAGGAATTATTATGAGTATTTTTAATATCCTTTTGACCATTCATATTTTATTTGGAACGATCTGTTTAATCACTGGAATTGTAGCGATGTTTGCTCAAAAAAAGAAAGGAAAACATACGGAATGGGGCGAAATATACCATGCGTCCTATGTTGTCATAACCCTTACTGCAATTATATTGTCTATTTTAAACTGGGATAAAATCGCATATTTATTTTATGTAGCAATTATCTCCTATTCATTTGCGATTTACGGATATCTCGCAAGAAAAAAACGATGGAGAAATTGGTTGCAACACCATATTAGAGGTATGTTAGGCTCTTATATTGGTGCAGTTACCGCACTTTTAGTAAACATTGGTATGTATATCCCTATTTTAAATCTACTTCCACCAATATGGTTTTGGTTCTTACCTACTATAATCGGTATTCCTCTCGTAGCCAGTGTATCAAAAAAATATAAAAAACAAAGGAAAAATTAATTACATTTTGGTTACTTTCTAGTTTGTTTTGTAAAAATGATATTTAATGTAGTAAAGACATAGAACAGAAATAAAAAGAATCCAAGTTTTATTGGATTCTTTTTATTTCTGTTTTTTTAAAGGCTTTATTGAATGTAAACGATCCGGATAATTAGTAAACATCCCGTCTACACCCCATATAAGTAACTTTTTCATATCCTTTTCATTATCTACTGTAAATGGATGCACTTCTAATCCATATTTCTTTATTTTTTTTACATAGGCTGCATCAATATATTTAAAGTTCATCCCTAGGCC
>NZ_JBFTMA010000587.1:0-2871 GCF_056396725.1 Bacillus sp. 05T31 | reverse complement strand
ATGTTCTTGTTTCATTAGTAGTCGGGATGTTGAATGTCCTTTTAGAAACAGGTTTTACACCGTACATATCTAATCTATATAGTGGGTATATATTTGCATCACTTATTATGGTTATGACAATGGTATTTCAAGTGTATTTGACTGAGTATTTAAACGAAAATGCATTATTGCGTACAGAAATGCAAAAATCAGAAAAACTTAATATTGTAAGTGAGTTAGCTGCAAGTGTTGCACATGAAGTTCGAAACCCTCTCACTGTTGTACGAGGGTTTATTCAATTGCTAGAGAGTACGGAAGACGTAAAAAACAAAGATTATATGCGTCTCGTATTAGCTGAACTGGATCGTGCTGAACAAATTATTTCAGATTATTTAAATTTAGCAAGGCCTCAAATTGAAAAAAAAGAACATATTTGTTTATCAGCACAATTAATTGAAATGACAACTCTTATGTCATCATTTGCAGCGATGCAGGGCGTTTATTTGCAAGTTGAGATTTCTGAGAGCCTTTATACTATCGGCGATAAGACGAAATTGAAGCAAGCTATTATGAATGTTGTTAAAAACGGTATTGAAGCAATTCAAGGAAACAAAGGGTATTTAAAAGTAACAGCTATTCAAAAAGATGAATTGATAATAATAAGAGTTAAAGATAGTGGTGTTGGAATGACAAAAGAACAGTTAGTAAGGCTTGGACAACCGTATTATTCTTTAAAAGAAAAAGGAACAGGATTAGGCCTTATGGTAACATTTAGTATTTTACAAGCGCATAATGGCACATTGGAATATAAAAGTGAAAGCGGAAAAGGAACTGAAGCTATTATTATATTGCCAGCTGTACGATATAAGGAATAAAAGTTACCGATAGAAGGTAACTTTTTATTTTTCGTGCATTAGAAAAAGTTACAAAATTTCATTCATTTATTTTTTCTTGTTTTGTTCGAACGAATAAACTTTTAAATGATTGAAAGAAGCTTTGCTCTTTTGAGGCGGCGACTAATCTTTTTGTTTCTTGAATTTCACGAATAACTTGCATAAGTTGTGTATCACGGTTGCTGTCTTTATTGTAAATTTGATTGACAAGTTTATTCATTTTTTCTTCTTGTTTGGATTCTCGCTTATACATATGATTCATTAATAAGTCCATCTTTTCTTTTTGGAGTGCATCTGTTTGAGCGGCGTGAACAACTAGATCTTGTAACATTTTTTCTTGTGAGCCTTCTTTTACATAAACTTGTTGCATTAGTTCATCTAATTTCTCGTCTTTTAAACGATTTTGTGTAATGAGAGTAGAGTTTTGATGAATAATTGCTTCATTTAATTGAGCAAGCATTTCAAGTTTTAGCATGAACTCCTCAAAGTTACGCCCATCTTCTTTTGGTTGCACTTCTTGTTTATCTTGAATAACAGGTACAGGTGGGGCTTCTTTTTCTTTTAAAATAATAGGTATTGTTTCTGAAATGTCCTCTTGTAATGTAGCAGCTCTTTCATGTATAGATTTCAATAGTTTTAAATCATCCAATTTATAAATACGAGCATCAGCTGTTTTTGAAATGATATAACCGTGTTCCTCTAAGAGTTGGCTATATTTTCGGACTATATGTTTTGGGATACCTGTTTTATTTGTAACATCTTTCGTTTTATAAATAGCTTCCATGATAGTTCCTCCCCAAAAAGTATCGTATATATCATTTCAACCTTTTATGTGGACTTCCTTTGAAAAAGAATGTCGGAAGGTTATTAGTTTTCTACAGCATTAGTGAAAAGATGAAGAAAAATGAATGTTTTTGGCGGAATGGAGAGGAAGAGCTAAAATAATGTCTGAAAACATACATAGAAGAAGTTTGTTATAATAACTGAGGAAAAGAAATTGGTAGGAACACGGAGGTACACATGAAGCAATTTAAAGGTATTATCATTTCAATTATTGCAATTCTTTCTCTTTTGGTAGCGGTATATGAAGTACTTGTGCCAGAGGAGACAAGTACTAAAAAAACAACTACGTATGATCAAATTCTAGAGTTCCCGAAAGAACGATATCCAGAGACCGGGAAACATATAACGGATGCTATAAAAGAAGGACATTCGGAAATGTGTACAATTGATCGTAATGGTGCAGCGGATAGAAGGAAATTATCGTTAGCGCCATATCCGACGAAGAAAGGTTATGATCGTGATGAATGGCCGATGGCGATGTGTAAGGAAGGCGGAAAAGGAGCTCATATTGAATATATAAGTCCAGCAGATAACCGCGGTGCAGGTTCTTGGGTAGGGAATAAGCTAGACAAATATCCAGATGGTACGCGTGTGAAATTTGAAGTGAAATAGTAATTGGCATACATTTCATAGTGGAGGAGAGGGATAGTTATGGAATTAACAATTTCATATTCGCAATTAATGATAATGAACTATGATGGTCAGCAGCCTTATGTAGATTGGACTCCTGAAGATTTTGAAAGAGGCTATGCTGAGGTGGATGGAGCTATTATTTTTGAAGCAATCTCTGACTATACTTGTGAAGTGGAAGTTACTTGTGGAAATCATATTGAGAAAGAAGAAGTGGTTAGAACGATATCAGTTCCTTTCACAGTGAAGAATGAAGAAGTATATATAACAAGTATTCTTTCTAATAAATATCATATTCCTATTCCGAACGGGGAATATATGATAGTCTTGCAGGCAACTCCTCTTGAAGAGCCATCAGACGATGAATTGTATAAAGTACAATACGATTTCTATTTTGAGAGTGTAGAATAAAAAAACGTGTTATCCTTTTTGAAGGATAACACGTTTTTTTATTATGCGTTTGTTTTTAGGAGAGAACGAGCGTCTTTTGCTGCCTGAACCATGTGCTCTAAAGCAGGTATAACTT
>NZ_JBFTMA010000586.1:0-2871 GCF_056396725.1 Bacillus sp. 05T31 | reverse complement strand
TCTTAAGTGAATCTACAATTTCTTCCCCGATGTTAATATCTTTCCCTCTTAAATTTGATCCAACATCTTGGTTAGAAACTGCAATTGGGATTCCTTTCGTATTTCCGTAAGGATCCCAAGAAGCTTTAATGTTAAACCATGCATATAACGATGGTAAAATCATTAACCCTAAAACAATAACAATTGCAGCCCAATGTTTGGCTACATTCCGTAAATCTGTCTTATAAATACGCCAAATTTGTTTCATAAAAGTTATCACCTAATTATATATTTTTCCTTCTTTAGAAAATGATACATACATTTTGTAATTATATCACTTTCTACATCGTGGATTAAACGAAAACATACTATTTTTCCCATTAAATATTTCACTTACTTCATTATATAACGAAGTAAAAAAAGTATGCATACAAAATGACCGAATTAGTTTTACATTCAATAATAACAAATATATAGGAAATGTCATAAAAAATACAAGTATTTTCTCTTGGGAATACTTGTATTTATCAAAAAACCCTCCCAGCTTTTCATTATCTGTGAGGGTTTCTTCTATTATATATCTAATTGTACTTCTACACCGAAATGGTCAGAAATTACATTTCGATTTGTTCCATTAAATATGACTTTTGAAGAAGTAACTGTTTTACTTTGATTACTTAATATTAGGTCGATTCGTAAGTTTTGTTTATTTTCATCCCAACCAGCAATCTCACCTTGGACAGTTGTTCCTTCATCCTTCTTTATCGCTAGTTCATATGTGTCATATAAACCTTTTTGCATCATATACTCATAGCCCTCTCCTTCCAAACGAGCATTGTTATTAAAATCACCCATTAAGAAGGAAAGTCCATTGCTATTTACACGCTCCATTAAACGATCAACTTGGTCTTTGAATGATTCTTCTTCATCATTCCACCAACCGAGATGGCAAGAATAAAACGTTATATTCTTATCATTATAAGCAATTGTTGCACTTACAATTTTGCGTGTTTTCCAATACRTTGTATCCTTATTTTYTGAGACAAAGAACGTATCTTCCTTTACAATGTTGTGCTTTGTTATAATTGCTAATCCTTCTTCGTACACATCATATCCAATATGAGAGAAATCCCAAATAATATTGTATTCTTTTACATTTAATGCTCTTAACTCTTCTAGCAGTAAAAGTCCAAAATTATCTTTTTTCTTGTTACCGCATACATTTTCAGCTTGTATAGACTGACTTACTTCTTGCAATGCGATCACATCATAATCTTCTTCTTGAATTGCTTTAGCAAGATACTTTATTTTTTCAATTTGATTCTCTTCTTGCCAAGAGTGACAATTTAAAGTTAGCAATTTCATATTATTACGCACCTAACATATCTTGAATGTCTGACTTTAATACGTCAGCTTTCGGGCCATATACTGCTTGTACACCTTTATCTTTAACGATAAGTCCTAAAGCACCATTTTGTTTCCATTGTGCTTCTGGTGCAACAACATCTAAATCTTTTACTGTTATACGTAAACGTGTCATACAAGCATCTACGTCAGCAATATTATCTTTTCCGCCCAATAAATCAATAACTTTTGTTGCTAATGAACCATCTTGTACATTTCCTGTTCCTTCTGTTGACTCATCTTCATTATCAATATAGTTACCTGCACGCCCTGGCGTTGGTAAATTGAATTTTTTAATTAAGAAGTTGAATAATGTAAAGTTAAGGCCGAAGAACACTAATGAAACAATGACAAAGTTGATTAAATCTCTCGTTAAACCTGCATTGATCATCATTGGTGTACGTGTAATTAACTCAATAAATCCAAATGCATGAACACGTAAATTAATTAAATCCGCTAATGCGAATGCAAGTCCTGTTGTAATCGCATACACAACATATAATACTGGTGCAATAAACATGAACATGAATTCAATTGGTTCTGTTACACCTGTTAAGAATACTGCTAATGCAGCTGATAAGAACATTGGTTTATATTTTGCACGTTTTTCTTTATCAACATTACGGAACATCGCAAACGCAATCCCCATTAACGCTGCMGTTGAGCCGATAACTTGTCCAGCTTTGAAACGAGCTGGTACAACGTTATTTAATAAATCGTTATATGCTTTCGTATCTCCATTTGCTAATAAGTTATTTAAATCTGTAATCCATGCAAGCCATAACGGATCTTGTCCCGCTACAATTTGTCCAACCTTTGAGCCAGTTAACATCGTATATGTTCCGCCTAGCTCTGTGTAGTTCATCGGAATCGTTAACATATGATGTAATCCAAATGGTAATAATAAACGTTCTAACGTTCCATATACAAACGGTGCAATAACTGGTGCACTATCTTTAGATGCTGCAATCCAGCGACCAAATTCATTTAATCCACTTTGGATAAATGGCCATACAAGTGATAATACAATCGCAGTGACTGTAGACCAAACAATTACAACGAATGGTACGAATCGTTTTCCATTAAAGAATGCTAATGCCTGTGGCAGTTTATTATAATTGTAGTATTTGTTATATAAAGTAGCTCCTAAGAAACCTGTGATAATCCCTACGAAAACTCCCATGTTTAATGCTGGTGCACCAAGTACAGAAGTAAAGTAATCTTTTACAAGTAAATCTCCTGCTAAAAATGAAGAAACTGTCGCTTTTGAATCCGTTAACATTTGAGCGTTTACGCCAAATATAGCTCCTGTAATTCTGTTTGTTAAGACGAATGCTAATAGTGCTGCAAATGCACCACCTGCTCGATCCTTCGCCCAAGATCCCCCAATTGCTACTGCGAATAAGATGTGTAGATTTGTAATAATTGCCCAACCGATGTCTTCCATTACTCGAGCAATGGTATGAACTGCGTTAACATCCCCAGCAG
>NZ_JBFTMA010000585.1:0-4432 GCF_056396725.1 Bacillus sp. 05T31 | reverse complement strand
TGTCTGTAATGTCAAACTGGTACACATAAAGAACACCCCTTTATTTAGTTTATTTGAACAAAAACCATTTAATTTCTATCCTTAAGTTAATAGGCATGTATCGTGACCTTTATTAAAAAATATGGTTGCTAATTTTATTTCGATCTTCCTTGCACCCAAGCAGCAATATCATTTATAACATACTCAGGGATATTAGCAGGACTATAATATTCATCCGGTTTACTTAACTCCCCATCTCCTTCTGTAAAGAAGTGATTTAACTTTGGATATAGTCGATAATCAACGTTATCTCGCTCTTTTAATTGTTCTTTCCAAAGAGGAATTTCGATTTTTGATTGAACTTGATAGTCTCTTTCTCCTTGAATAATAAGAAGCGGTGTCTTTTGTTCTTTTGACATTTCTGCTGCTTTAATTTTACGAATAGAATCCCAAAATACTGCTGATCCTAAATAAAAATCTTTTGGAGGATTCTGACTAGAGAAATTGGGATCATTTAATAATTCAAATTGCGATTTGTAAAATTTATATTCATCCGATTTCATTGCTCCAATAGAAAAAAGATACTCGAATTGATCTAAAACAACATCTTGGATTGTACGGGCTGGTCCTCCCATCACAATTGCTCCAGCTATATTTTGATTTTGGTCTTTTTCAATCATTTTCGGAAGCATCAGTCCACCTTGACTATGACCAAGAATATAAATTTGATTCTTATTTATCATAGGTTCATTTTGAAGAAAATGATTCACAAGAAGAGCATCATCTGTTGTCTCTTTATCAACTGTATAAAAAGGACTGTATTGTGTTTTCAATCCATGTTCATAAGTTCGTTTATTATAGCGAAGGACAGCAATGCCTTTCGAGGCAAGACCTTCAGCTAAATCGCGAAATGGTTTTAAAGCAAACGCTGTTTCATCCTGATCGGTTGCTCCAGATCCTTGCACAAGAATAACCGCTGGGAAAGGACCCTTACCTTTTGGAACAGACAATGTTCCTGGTAATGGAAATGCACCACTTCCAACTACTACTTCTTTATCAACAAATGATTCAGGCTTACTATATGATGGACGCTCTGCAACAGGACTAAACGACATGCTGAGTTGAAAATCGTCTATTTTTCCAGATGGATCTAGTTTAATTAGTAAAGGTACAGTAAATTGTTCAAAAACTAATTTAACTTCTACATTCGCATGCACGGAATTTGTCTCTTTTTGTATTACCTCTCCAATTCCTAGAAAAGAACCTGCTTGTAATTGCAATGGGAGTCCCTCCCAATAGCCCTTCAGCCATTCTTCCGATATTATTTTCTGTAATGACCTTGAGGTTAAATCAAATGCAGATTTATAATCTTCACTATTCATATGGCGAATAAATGAAAGAGTAGTAGATATAATAGGATTTTCATCATCAATATTGTCTACTTTTTTTATATTTGTGTTTGTTTCCTTTAACTAATTCCCCGAAAGAATTCTCCTTCCTCAAGCGTGTGAAGGGCGTAGCCCAACGGTAGGTGGGAGATGCATTTCGGTTTGGCATAGCCAAAAACTTTTGATTGATAAACTAGCTATATGAAGTTCTTTGATAACTTGATATATGAGGTTGCAGGAAGAAAATAGAGTGCGAAAACCAAGCCATTCGGTTCCTGCGTAAAATATCAACCGTACCAAAAGAGCGTCCAAGCGTTGGACATCTAGGGGTGGAATGCCCCGAAGTAACGCTCAGGGAGACGAAAGGGTACTTTCGTCGTGGAACTGAGAAGCTCCCACTTCAAGCTTTGCTAAGTGGCGAGTAGTTCACGGGCTACTTTAAAATCTTAAGTTGATGGATGTTTGAACGTCCCCCTAATAATATTCTTGCTTTTAAATCATTATTACTGTATTATATTTACGTAGTAATATAAGGATTATGGTATATAAAAAGGAATCAAATCTATAAGTAAGATTTAAATCCTTTTCCAAGGCAAAAAGATTTTGCTAAAATCTAATATAATTTATGCTTGTCTTTTTAATATGTATCTAGTAAAAACATATTTTTTATCAATAGAATTCTGTTTTCAATATAAATGGAAACTTTAAATAGAAGTTTATTAACTCTCAATGATAGGAGTTAGTGTTCTAGAATATAGAGAAACAAGGCACGATACAAAGTAATCTGACAAACCTAAGAAGTATTGTATATTGTTTGCCCATCTCCAGGTACTACAATAAAAGAGCCTTACCTCTCTAGGCAAGACTCTACTAGTTTAGTTGTATAATATTTACATGATAACTAAGAAACAGAAAACATATAACACCAAATAGCAGCACCCTATTACTCCTCCTACAGCTAATACCTGTTTAACCCAACTCTTAAATTTTTGATTCCTGTAAATCGCCTGCACTCTTTCCATATTTCCTCCTATTAAGGAGAACCCTTAAGACTCTCACCTCGCTATRRTACCATTAAAAAATGAATAATAGAGATCTAATGTATAAATATGCAATATTGCATACAAAAATTCATTGTTATAATTGTAAGCGCTTACTATAATAAGATTATAAAGATTTATCACATCTTAATACGAAAAAAGAGGAGAGAATAATATGGAAATCGCAATGGCAGTTTTAAAATTTATAGGTGGAGCAATCCCATTAATTCAAGAACTTCTAAAAGCATTTATGTAATTTCATTATTTAGCAATTCTTTATAAATATTATCATACAAATGATCTGTATATCAAAGATAAATTGATTTACAGATCATTTGCGTGAGCAAGGTCCCTTTAACATTATTGAGGGGATTTTTTCAATTTTAAAAACTTTCTTCGTCTCATCGTACCCTGTAACAAACCCTAGAATAGATTGATCAGTTTGCAATGTTACTGCCAAACGATTCATTCTTTCACCTTTAGACTTCTGGGTGCACCCCTTTTCGATTCCAACCATGCCTTTTTCTCCAAGACTTAACAGTATTAATACTAACCTCGTATTTCTCAGCCAGTTCCTTGTACTTCATACCTTGCATGTAATCTTCTTGAGCTAACTCGTGTTTTTGCTTCACTTCATATCACCTACCACCTTCTATACAACTAGGAAGAAATTCGTTCATTTTCCCTTCGAATAACTTTTTTACAAAGAAAAAAGACCTTGTAAACTACAAAGTCTTTTTTCTTATATATAAATTTACAACTTTCATATTAGTATTAGTTAAATCCCTCCACCAGGTTCTGTGTTAGCGGGTGCTCCTGTATTTCCATGTGTAGACCATGTATCTCCCTTATTGTAAGAAGGTGCCCCTCCTGTATGCCCATCCGATTCTATCTTCGGTGCAGGGAAATATCCATGAGTATAAGTTGGCGCTCCTCCATGATCCCCATCAGCTTCTAACTTCGGTGCAGGAGTATCTCCTACATTAAAAGAAGGTATTGGATAGTCTCCGTATCCATAAAATTAAAAGTAACACCCAAAGGACAAGAGGCATCGAAAAAATCCATTGAAAACTCTACTTCCTACAAAGCGATGTCCCTGGCATTACAGCAGCTTCAAGAAGATGATGTTCAAACATTATTGCGTATTCATAAAAGTTTATTAACCTCTATAAAGCAATTTCGTTAATTGATGTAAAACATTAATAAAACAAATTCTAATTCTTATTTTTCAAAGAACTGAGCAGTTAGATTTCACTAGCTGTTCTTTTATTTTAAATAGCGTTTTTGTTGATTTTTCGTTGACATTTTGTTGATTTTTTCTTCACATTTAAATGAAACCAACATACGATATTGTATGTAGTCTCTCCGCTCATAGAGATCTACCTTTCTTATCGAAGAGCATGCTTATATGTGTGCTCTTTTTACTTACAATTAAATAACTATTTTGTTAAGTTTTATTAATTCCTACATTCTCTTAATAAGTTCTGTATAATAACCTTTCCAAAATCATTGTGTTCCTCTATCAAAAATACTGTTTTTCTCTGCAGTACTACTTTTCTAAAGTATCCGACAAAATTTGACAAACACAGTCAGCTATATTTGTTATGATGTTCTAGGTATTTCGCTTGACTACATAGAGGTTCTGAAAAAAAACATATTTAATGACTGTTCGAAGAAGGAGAATACAACATGGAAACACACACCTACAAATACCCTAGACAAAAGATTAATGGGATTTGGCTAATAATTGCCGGTATAGCAATGTTTTTACTTTTAATAAAATATAACGGCTATCCAAATGTTTGGCCTTTTATCATCGTTTACATATCGGGCATGATTTGGCAATTAAACTCTAAAACTAGGAAAAAGTTAGCAGTTGGTCCTGGAACACCAGAACAAAAAAAGTGGTCTAATTCTTCAATCATTCTATTGGCCATTTTAGTTTTTCTTATTTTCCATTTCTTTTCCGATGACTATAGAATTTGCTGGTTATTAATTCTTTTAGCTGTAGGTGTTCATTTTTTA
>NZ_JBFTMA010000584.1:0-2903 GCF_056396725.1 Bacillus sp. 05T31 | reverse complement strand
TGGATATAAATAATTAAATGTCGCATTTTGTCGTTTATTTTTATATAATTATCATTTAATCAATATATAACAATGAGGAGGATTTAATTGTCGTTTTTAAAAAACAGTAAAATTGGCACAACATTAAACGTATTGGTAATTATAGCAAGTGTCGCTTGTATAATATTATCTATACTAGGATTTTGGGGTCTTAAAAAAGGTGAGTATGCTTCTACTACTATGTATGAAGATAGTTTATTACCAATTCAGTGGATAGGAGCAATAGAGTCTAATTATTATCTTATCAATATGAATGTAAAGGAAACTATTCTATCAAAAGATGAAAAAAGAATAAAAGAGCTTTTGACAGAAATAGATGTAGCTCGTACAGAAACTGATCAGTTATTAAAGAAGTTTGAGACTAGAGTTAGTTCTAATAAAGAAAAAGAATTGTATACAACATTTTATACAACATTTAAAGAATTAAGAACACAACTGAAGAAAGTACAAGATTTGGGACAATCTAATAATGAAGAAGCATATGCTTATTACCTAAAAGAGGTTGATCCTAATATGAAAAAGTCAATTCAGGCAATTCGTGAACTTATCCAATTTAATAATAATAATGCAGATCAATTACAAAAAAATAATACTGACAGTGCAACAAATACCATGATGCTGTTTATTAGTATCTCCATTATAGCAATTGCAATAGTCATTTTTATTGGTTATATCATTAAAAGTGCAATCAAACAACCAATTGTATTATTAGAAAGAGATATGGAGCGAGTATCTGAAGGTGACTTAACAATACGCACTTCTTATAAATCAAATAATGAATTGGGAAGCATTGTGAAGTCTTTTAATAGTATGCTGGATAACTTGCAACAATTAATTGGAGAAGTAAAAATCACAACACAAGAGGTTATTTCTTCTACCAATGGGATGTTGCAAGATACTAAACGAGCATCTCATATATCAAGAGAGGTTGTTCAAACTATATCTGAGGTCGATGAAAAAATAGAAGGACAAGTTACTAGTATCCAAGAAAGTTCATCATCAATGGAAGAAATTGCGAATGGAGTTCAAACAGTAGCTGAATCTTCAGCAATGGTTACAGAAGTGGCTGTCACAACAACAGAACAAGTCAATTCTGGTAGTGAAGTGATAAAACAATCTATACTTCAAATGAATAGTATTCATGAGGTTGTTGAAGAAACATCCAAAGTAATAGATAGGCTTGTTACACGTACGCAGCAAATTGATAAAGCTCTGGATGCTATCACTAATATTGCTGAACAAACAAACCTTCTTGCCTTAAACGCCTCAATTGAAGCTGCACGTGCTGGAGAAAATGGAAAAGGATTTGCGGTGGTGGCAGCAGAAGTGGGGGATTTAGCTGAGAAGTCTAAAAAATCCGCAAATGAAATCAATAATTTAATACAATTAATTCAAAGAGATACAAAAGATACAGTTGATGCAATGCAAAAAGGCCAACAAAAAGCTTCGGAAGGAAAAGAAACTGCTAATAAAGCAGATCAAGCATTCTCATCTATTATGGTGGCTATTAATAAAATCACTAGCCAAATTCAAGAAGTATCTGCAGCGACAGAAGAAATGTCTGCCGGTACAGAAGAAGTAAATGCCTCTATGTCGAGTGTTTCTGAAACTGCAACACAAGTAGCTAAGGAAACAACTCAAACTGTACATTCAATCCAATCACAAGCAGCATCAATTGAGGAGATATCGAATCAATCTAACAAAATAAAAGAAAAAGTAGAAGCATTGTCAGCATTAGTTTCAAAATTTATTATTGAAGAGCAAAAAAACGAGAAATAAAATATATCAAATATGACAAAAAAGTACAGGTCCTTAATCAATTAAAGGCCTGTACTTTTTTATCATTTTAGCCAAGAAGACTCCTTCCTCAAGGAACGTGAAATTTGTTTTTGGATAAATTTTCATATAATAAATAGCTTTATGTTATGTCTTATATAAAAACATACCATAAAGAACTTGATTTTATTTTATTACACTTGATTATATATTTATTTAGTGTACCATTATAGATAATGGTTAAATTTTCTATAAATGGAAGGTGATGCACAGTGTTAACTGAATTACAAAAAAGTTTTTTCTCACGGTTACAGATATCTCCGAAAGAAGATGTAAGCTTTGAAAATTTACATGAAATTCTTCAGCAAATGGCATATGTAATACCTTATGAAAATTTAGACGTTATGAACAAAAATATCCGGAAAATTACTAGAAAGAATGTTCAAGAAAAATTACTATTAACTCAACGCGGAGGACTATGTTACGAGCTCAATACCGTATTATATTATTTTTTACTTGATTGTGGATTTGATGTCTATCGCATATCTGGTACGGTCTACGATTTAGGTGGTGATAAGTGGAAGCCTGACGATGGACATGTGATTATTATTTTAAATTATAATAATCAAAAATACATCATAGATGGGGGACTTGCCTCACATCTTCCATTACACCCAGTTCCATTTAGCGGTGAAGTGATCTCATCTCAAACGGGAAAATATCGTATTCGTAAACAGAATACTGAAAAAGGAACTTACCTACTAGAAATGAAAAAAGGAGAAAATGGGGAGAGTGCCCAATTCCTTAATTCTGAACCTACTAATACATGGTGCACTGGGTTTGCATTTTCATTAGATGAAATAGATACAAACAAAGTAAATGCTATACAAAATATTATTGTAGAGCACCCCGAATCACCTTTTAACAAAGGATACATTGTCTGCAAATTAATTGAAGATGGACATATTTCACTTACTAAAAAAAGTTTTACAGAAACAAGAAAAGGTCAAAAAAGTAAACGAACTATAAATGAAGAAGAATATCAGCAGATTCTTAAAGAAGTATTTAATATTTCTCTAGATAAATAC
>NZ_JBFTMA010000583.1:0-2905 GCF_056396725.1 Bacillus sp. 05T31 | reverse complement strand
GGTAGGACATGGTCCAATGAGTATGCGGGAGATGAATGGCGTTTAGGAAAAATTTCCACAAGGTTAACTCCTAAAGAATACAGTGAAACTCTGCTCGCAAATAGTGGGATAACGCACAAAAGCACTCTATTTAAAAATAGAGTGCTTTTTCTATAAACGACCCTTCTCCAGCAAAAGGGGTATATTGGGGATATACAAGGGAAACCGGAAAAGGAATTTATATTCAATTATATATAAATCCAGAAGGAGGAAGCAGTTTCCCACCTCTGAATTATTTAKCARTTATTAWAGTACTGGTGCCATTGTTTCTTTTAATACTTTTACAGAATGAGCGAAYTTCACTTTTTCTTCTTCGTTTAATTCAAGTTCTACGATTTCACGTACACCTTCGCGGTTAATAACAGCTGGAACACCTACGTAAGCATCTTTCTCACCATATTGACCTTCAAGGTATGCAGATACAGTTAATACGCTGTTCTCGTTGCTTAAGATCGCTTTAGTTACACGAAGTAGTGACATACCGATTCCGTAGTAAGTTGCGCCTTTACGTTCAATAATGTGGTAAGCTGCATCGCGTACATTTTCAAAGATTTTATCTAAATCTTCTTGGTTATACTGTTCGTTGTTCGCTAAGATTGTTTCTAGTTTTTGTACACCTACAGTAGCGTGGCTCCATACTGGAAGTTCAGTRTCACCGTGCTCACCAACGATGTAAGCATGAACGTTACGTGGATCTACATCTAAGTAGTCACCTAACATGTAACGGAAACGAGCAGAGTCTAAAGTAGTACCAGAACCGATTACGCGCTCTTTCGGTAAACCAGATTCTTTCCAAGTTACGTAAGTTAAAATATCAACTGGGTTAGTTGCAATTAAGAAGATTCCATCGAATCCGCTATCCATAATACCGCGTACGATTTGTTTAAAGATTTTTGTGTTTTTCTCAACTAAGTCTAAACGAGTTTCACCTGGCTTTTGTGGTAATCCAGCAGTGATAACTACTAAATCTGCATCTTTACAATCTGCGTAGCTACCGCTCCAAACTTTTGTTGGTGATGGAGAGAATGGTACCGCGTGACTTAAGTCCATTGCTTCCCCTTCTGCTTTTGCTTCATTAACATCTACAAGTACGAATTCTTCAGCTACACCTTGGTTGATCATTGAGTAAGCGTAACTACAACCTACAGCTCCTGTTCCTACTAATACTACACGATTGATACCTTTTTTCATGTTAATTTCCCCTCTCTATTGTTCACATATATTTTTTTATGATTGTTTAAGTAATTAATTAAAATACTAATTTAATGTTGTTTAACTTCTTTACATTCATATTGTAGCACGTATCATTGTGAATTAATTCACAAATTATGACCTATTTGTGAACTTTTTCACATAGAGTGCAAAGTTATTGGAATAGGTGTGGAATCCATTTCAATGGAGGCGTTTTCTTTAGATTGTGAAAGGGTTTTTCTTATGTTTTTGTCGGTAAGTGAAATTATATCGGCGATTTTTGCAATATATCGACTTATCGACAAAACTCGAAAATGATAATAGCATATAAAACGCCATCCTTTCTGTATAATTCTACAAAAAGAATAGCGTTTTTTGATTATATGGATACAAATTTATCTTAGCTGGATAGCAATGTTTTTTCCATACACTTCAAGTTAACATACCATCACTTATTAACATTCAATAGACATGGAAACCTAGCCAAGCTCTTCAATTATTGTAGCAACACTGTCGTTTTCAAATCTTCAGCACCTCCATTTTTTAATGTATCATTTAGACCACTAAGATACGCGGGCTCAATTGTTAAGGATTTTGGAGGATTATCCATCGGTGGAAGAGCTAAAACAATATGGTGTCCGTATAGTCCCGTGCTACCAACTTGCAAGCTGACTCCTTCGTAGATTTTTCCTTTATCATCAGTGACAGTATAATCAAGTGCTGGCCAGCTATCATTAGCTTCCATTTCTTTTGGATAATCAAAGGTCAAATCAATCCTCGTTGAAAGTGAAGAAAAGGCTACTTGATCTACTGTTAATGCATAGAGATTATCTTTCGTTAATGTTTTTATATTAGGAGTAAATTTACGAATCTCACCTTCAACTTTTGTAAGAGGAAATGCTACGTTCCATGTTCCTGTTTTTCCAAATAAATCTTCTCCATGGACTGAAACATCAATTTTATCACCAAATTCACCGTAATTAGCCAGAGTGAATTCATGCTGCTCGATAATGGTGTTTCGTCCTTTTGACTTCTGTGAAGTAGAACCAATTGCAGCTCTGACTTCTTTCCCATTAATGGTTACATAACTAAATCCAGCTTTCTCTTCATTGCTATTGGAAATAGTATTTTCTCCTTTGTATTCCACCGTGATCACTAAACGTCCGCCATCGTAAACAGCTTCTTTCACATTCATCGTTAAACCACTATGGTTATCTTGTCTTTCAATGGATGTAGCAAGCTCATCCTTTTCAATTTTATCAGAAGCAATATCATTAAATTGTGCATAAATGGGGCCTATAACTGGAACACTCGATAATGTCTTTGCCATAGCAGGAGAAATGAATCCAAAACCTAAGAGAGAAACACATATTCCACAAGCAACAAGACTAGAATACTTGATTGTTTTTTTCCTACGGTATTGATTTTTCTTAGCTTGAAGCATGGCTGTTTTTTCTCTTTGAATTAACCGGTCTTCTGGTATAGGAATATCATTGATATGATGATTAAATTCATCTTTATTCATAACTATATCCCTCCTTTAAAATGGGGCGTAAGGCTTGCTTTGCTCGATGTAATTGAGATTTTACCGTTCCTTCTGGAGAATTAAGAACCTCAGCAATTTCCTTAATAGATAAATCGTGATAATACCTTAATAAAATAATAGTTTTGTAAG
>NZ_JBFTMA010000582.1:0-2906 GCF_056396725.1 Bacillus sp. 05T31 | reverse complement strand
TTTCTGGGGCTATAAATTTTATCGATCTATCTAATAAAATAGTGTGAATTTCTTTACGCTCATTTAAGATACTATCCATCTTTTTTAATCCCGATGAAATAACTGTTATAACTCTCWCATCTAATAAAACTAAGTGATGACAAACTTGTGCTATACTCCATTTATCCTTATCTGGTTTCCTATTAAATTGAGCATCACTTAACAAAGTAATTTCCTCAAATAATTGATTTCTAGTTTCATAAAACTTGTCATTTACAAATGTATTCATGTGAATTCTCCTTTCGCTAGAACCTACATACTTAAATTCCTACGCTAGAAATATTCTCTATGGAAAAAAGATTTTCCTTCACTATTATTCCAATCCAATCTTTTCTTTCTTTCGTAGGTTCTCTAATTCATGCTGAAATGTATGAGTTCTCTCAACATCCTTGAAGATTTCCTTGAGGTTATTATGCGCTACAGCTACATCATAATACTTTCCACGGAATCCTTTCAATATAACTACATAAAACGTTCCTAATTATCAATCTAGCATTAAATATATGTAAAAAATCACCCTATTCATTCATTTTTAATGCTTATGTATGTACATTTGTTAATTTATTAGTTATATTATGGGTATTGAATGATTACGAAAAGTTAATAAATCGCTTGTATAACACCTTATATTTTTATATCCGTGAAAACTACAAAATGTATAAAATTCCATTTGTCAAATGAATTTAATGCGGAAGGAGGTTTGTGGTTACTTCATCGGGATATAATAATCAGTTTTGAACTGATAAAAATATAGGAGGCGACATAATGTTTCGTACGATTTCAAATTTCATGAGAGTAGCTGAGATAAGAAACAAAATTCTTTTTACACTAGCGATGCTAATTGTTTTTCGAATTGGCACGTTTATTCCAGTTCCTCATACTAACGCAGAGGTATTAAAAGTACAAGATCAAGCTAACGTTTTAGGCATGCTGAACGTATTTGGCGGAGGAGCACTGCAACACTTCTCAATCTTTGCTGTAGGTATAACACCATATATTACAGCTTCTATCATTGTACAATTACTACAAATGGACGTTGTACCTAAATTTACAGAATGGGCAAAGCAAGGAGAAATGGGCCGTAAGAAATCAGCTCAATTTACTCGATACTTTACAATCATTCTCGCATTCATACAATCCATTGGGATGTCTTATGGTTTTAATAATATAGCAGGTGGACAATTAATTACAGATCAAAGCTGGACTACATACTTATTTATTGCGACAGTTTTAACTGCTGGTACTGCATTTTTACTTTGGTTAGGTGAACAAATTACCGCTAATGGCGTTGGTAATGGAATCTCAATGATTATCTTCGCAGGACTTGTTGCGGCGATTCCAAATGTCGCTAATCAAATTTATTTGCAACAATTCCAAAACGCAGGCGATCAGTTATTTATGCACATAATAAAAATGGTTTTAATTGGACTCGTAATTTTAGCGATAGTTGTTGGTGTTATTTACATTCAACAAGCTGTTCGAAAAATACCGATTCAATATGCAAAAGCTGTTTCAGGAAACAATCAATATCAAGGRGCAAAAAATACTCATTTACCTCTTAAAGTAAATAGTGCAGGTGTAATTCCTGTTATCTTTGCTTCAGCCTTTTTAATGACGCCGCGTACAATTGCGCAGCTCTTCCCTGACTCGAGCGTATCTAAATGGCTAATTGCGAATCTTGATTTTGCACATCCGTTTGGAATGGCGCTTTATGTTGGTCTTATCGTTGCTTTCACATACTTCTATGCATTTATTCAAGTAAACCCTGAACAAATGGCTGAGAATTTGAAAAAGCAAAACGGATATGTCCCGGGTATTCGCCCAGGTAAATCTACAGAACAGTATGTAACAAAAATTTTATACCGTTTAACATTTATCGGTGCGATTTTCTTAGGAGCAATTTCAATATTACCACTTGTATTTACAAAAATCGCTACATTACCACCATCTGCTCAAATCGGTGGTACAAGTTTACTAATCATCGTAGGTGTTGCATTAGAAACGATGAAGACGTTAGAAAGTCAACTTGTGAAGCGTCATTATAAAGGTTTTATAAAAAAAGTGAATTAATTACAAAAACACACTAGAAGTCACAATAGCGACCTAGTGTGTTTTTATTATAAAAACTTATAATAACGGAGGTTTTGTCTTATGAGTCAAAGAATGTCTTATTATGATATTTCGCCTGATGGTATGAAAATTATGATGGATATGGAGAAATACACGAAGAAATCCTCAATTAATCGTGCTGTTAGAGAGCTTATAAAAATTAGAGTCTCTCAAATTAACGGCTGTGCTTATTGTATCGATATGCATACTTCTGACGCCCGAAAATTGGGTGAAGCCGAGCAAAGAATTTACTGCTTAAGCGCTTGGGATGATTGCGATTTTTATACTCCTGAAGAAAAAGTTGCTCTGGAACTATCGGAGCATATTACTCTCATTCCTACTAAAAGAGTTCCTGAAAATCTATATAACCGAGTACGTGAACACTTTGACGAAAAACAATATGTTGACCTTGTGTTAATCATTAATCAAATAAACAGTTGGAATCGAATTTCTATCGCGATGGGCAATACCGTAATAAAAAAATAACACTTATCCACCAAACAATATGCGACCGATTTAGTTAAGTGTAAAATAAAATACACCCTATATAAAAACACAGTTGGTTATTTCTCCAACTGTGTTTTTGATTTTACTATCTCTAATCTATATTCTAATGTGTTAATCACTTTCTCTAAATTAACTATTTTCCCTTCTAAAGTTTGAATACGTTTTTCGCTGTTTTCTACATCATTAAACTTTAACTACATCTCTTTTTTTAACAACCTTCCTTGCTTAAAATAAACTCCAAGTGTAGAACG
>NZ_JBFTMA010000581.1:0-2917 GCF_056396725.1 Bacillus sp. 05T31 | reverse complement strand
ATATATTCTATTCCAATTTTCAGAAWCCAAAACTTATTTTATTTCTTTCGCTTGCTTTTTTCCCTCTCTTCATAAAGCTTTACTCTTTTCTGACGTTCTCTTTCATRTYCCTCCYAYRAAATRTAAAATRATGGAAAWTTAAATCTACAATAGGCTAGTAATTGGAACTCAGCTGCACCTATGGCTACCGCGTACATTATTAGAGTTCCTCCCGCATACAATCCTAAAATATTTAGTGTATAATCATTATGCACATAAATTAAAATGAGAAGAGTTAACACATACATTAGAGCACACTTAATTGCAATCCTCTTTGTTTTACTAAAAAATGAAGAGGATTCTTCTCCCGTATTAAATGCCCCTTTACTTGCCTGTCTAAAAGTATCAATAGTCGCTAAAATATGTAAAATAACTGCACCTAAAAATAATAACCCGACATACATTAATGCAACTTGATCAATTGAATAATTTGACATTCCTGGAATTATCAACATTGTAAATGTTATAGTGCCTAACTGAAACGCATATAATAGTACCACGAGTGTTTGTAGTTTCTGAAATTTAAATGGCATCTTAGGAAACAGATAAATAATTAAAAAAATTACTTGAAGACTATAAAGCACTAACTCAAGGCTAACAATTATTTTATCAAAGAGAGTCGGGTAATAACTCCAACCAAACCTTATTAACCCTCCAATAAGAAAAAACATTATTAATGAAATAAAAAACAGCGTTCCAAACATAAACCCTGTAGCCCAATCGGGACTTAAGCGATTCTTGCAAGTGCTTTTAAATTCATTCAAATCTTCTTCTTTTATATTCCACATATAATTACACCATCTTTTCTAAAATCATGTAATAACTCTATATTTGTAGACACGCTAAGAGTAAATAAACATAAAATATAACAATAATATTGATATTAACCCTATCCCACCGCCCAACACCCCTCCATATTCTTTTAGATATATGCAAAGAAATATACTACCAATGAAAAATATTATTCCAAAGATAACAATCCATTTCCCCAAAAACTCTGCTACTTTATATAGAATTAAAAAGATAAACATGATTCCAACAATAATAGGTACTATTACACTCTCAAAAAAACCTTTTTCTGTTTTTGCAGTTTTGGAATCTTTATTCAAGATATTACATTCTTCTCTTTACTAGGTAATTTATGAATAATGTATTCATTCTATCTTCAATATAAGTTTACGAGTATCATTTACAACTTTCATTTCAGTTTTTGTTTCGCTTTTGTTCTTTCTCTCTTATTCTTTTCCTATTTGCTATAAATTCTTGACGTTCCTTTTCTTGTTGTTCCCACTTAATATTAGATATTTAGATTCTTATTCAATCAAAAATAGACTTTCCTCTTTCCATATTGGAAGAGGAAAGTCTATTTATTTCTAAATATATTATAGCCCTTGTTTTATTAATAATTGTTACTTATTATTTTCAGCCTTGTTCTTTATCGTTTTTACAAATTCATTTCGCCATATTTTAAAATTATGAGCAAATTTTCCTTCAATAGAATTTTTATACCCTTCAAATTTCACTTCTAAAATATGAAAGTCATTGAATAATTTATATGTCTCTGCCGTCAAACCTACTGGGTGTAATACCCCACCATAATCATAGAAAGTGTCTTCATCGAGAAGTATTCCTCTTGTAGTAATTACATACTCTACATCTTTATCTTCCTCAGTACTCAACCTCACTACACTTCCTAAAGGCAAAACTTTCTCCATATAATCTTTCATATTAATTCACCGACCCTTTTAATACGATAATTTTCTCTTCTATTTTTTGTCGCCTTTTTTCTAATTGGCGGATACGATCAATAAAAGCATCACGTGTTTTACCTTGCAAACTATTATCAATACTACTTTCTAATCTTCTAATATCTCCTGTCAAAGATACAGCTGCTTTTTCAAGTTGCATAACAACGTTAATAATTTGATCTCGCCCACCACTGTCCGGAAATGTACTATGAACCCTCGACATTATCATATGTAGATCCATCCTCATAACCCCTCCCTTAACATTTGTCAATAATAGGAAACTGAAGCTAACTCTTCATCTTTTGCCATCATAGAAATTACTGCATCTGTTACATCTTGACTTAACTCTTTTAAATCATTTGAAAGGCCATTCACATCTCTGGAAATCTCCACCAATAATGAACGATTTATCCCTCTATTACCATCATTCATAAAATAGTTTAATAATGATTGGCGATGGCTTCTTACATAATCTCCAGCAATTGAAGCAATATTCGTATCAATTTCAAAGTCACCTTTAAATACATCTAAAATATCTTGTACAAGAGAAGATGCTACTTCTTTTGCAATTGCTATAATTTCATCACGGGATAAATAAAGAATGATGCATCCTACTAAAAAATCTACAGCTGCGTTAAATACTGATTCTAACACTTCAAGTACCTTTTCCTTACATTTTGCTAATTTATTCTCTATCCAATCCACAGCCGCATTCACCTGATTTCTAACTTCTTGTATAACTTCCTTACTAAATTTCAAAGCTTTTTTTCCTGTTTCTACACCTATACTTGCTATTTTTGTTGCTAGAGCACTAGTATCTCCCACTACTGTTATTGCAACTAGAATTGCACTGACTGGGGTTCCATTTACCACTAAATCCACTACAACTTCTTCTGTTGTACTTAATGATTTTTTCCCAGTGATTCCTTTATATAGGTCCCCAGCAGATTCTGATATTTCTAAAAAACCAAATTTCCAATCAAATCCTGTTTCGCTAACCTTTTTCAATTTATCTATTGCTACATTCCCATTCCCAGAATAAAATTTTGGATCATATAAAAAAGAATGCCCTTCCCCATTTTCCATTTTATAAACCTGTCCAGGTATTACAAAATCTGCGGCTTTAACGG
>NZ_JBFTMA010000580.1:0-2919 GCF_056396725.1 Bacillus sp. 05T31 | reverse complement strand
CACTTCTCTCGGATGTACGTATACAAACTCACCCGTTTGAATGCCTAGTTGTCTAAACTGTTCTTTACTAATTTCTGCTTCTARATACTCATCTGTTCCGTCGCGCTTCAATTCTACATATACGACAGGGCCAACTGCGTGAGAGTATGWTACTTTCGCYGGRATKGCATCTAYACTTTGTTTCGTACGAKMGATTGATAGRTGATGTGGYCTTACGTATCCCACTCCGTCTACGTTTGAAACGTGCTTATGCTCTGGTGCTTCTAGTTCCACCGATCCTACATTTAGTTTACCTTTATGAACGCGGCCGTGAAATAAATTCACGTTTCCTAAAAAGTCATATACGAACGGACTTGCTGGTTTTTCATATACTTCTTCCGGCGTTCCTATTTGTTCAATGCGTCCTTCATTCATTACAAYGATGCGGTCCGCAACGTCTAACGCTTCTTCTTGGTCATGCGTTACGAATACGCTCGTAATTTGAAATTCGTCATGTAGTTTCCGGAGCCATCTTCGCAATTCTTTCCGTACTTTCGCATCAAGTGCACCAAACGGTTCATCTAGCAATAAAATTTTCGGTTCGACTGCAAGTGCCCGGGCTAGTGCGATACGTTGGCGTTGTCCGCCAGATAATTGCGCTGGATAACGTTTTGCGAAACCATCCATTTTTACTAGTTTCAATAGTTCTGTTACTTTTTCTTTTATTACTTCAGCTGAAGGTCGTAAGTTTTTCTTTCTTACTTTTAAACCGAAAGCGACATTTTCAAATACATTCATATGTTTAAAAAGTGCATAGTGCTGGAAGACGAAACCGACTTGCCGGTTTTTCACGTGAATATCAGTTAAATCTTCTCCATCAAATGAAATGGAGCCTCCATCCGCTTCTTCTAGGCCTGCAATAATTCGTAATAACGTCGTTTTCCCAGAACCTGATGGGCCTAATAAGGCAACAAGTTCTCCTTTTGGAATATCCAAATGAATGTCTGTCAGCGCTTGAAATGTACCATATTGTTTTGATACATTTTGAATTTGAATACTCACCGCACTCACTCCTTATTGTCGTTTTTCCATTCTCCATTCAATCCAGTTTTTTATAACGAGCGTAAAAACTGCGATGAGTGACATTAAAGTCGCCACAGCGAACGCTGCTGAAAATTGATATTCATTGTACAAAATTTCAATATGAAGCGGCATTGTATTTGTCATGCCGCGCACGTGACCAGACACAACGGAAACTGCTCCGAATTCACCAATGGCCCGGGCGTTACATAAAATTATGCCGTATAAAAGGCCCCATTTTATATTTGGCAATGTGACGCGCCAAAACATTTTCCAGCCGCTTGCGCCAAGTGATAGAGCTGCTTCTTCTTCACTTTTCCCTTGCGCCTGCATAACTGGGATTAATTCACGCGCAACGAACGGAAACGTAACAAATATCGTCGCAATGATAATGCCAGGAACAGAGAAGATGAGCTTTATCCCGTGTTCCATTAACCATCCGCCAAGATTCGCACGAGGTGTGAAAAGTAAAACGAATACTAATCCTGCGATAACTGGTGATACAGCAAACGGCAGTTCAATAAGAGATAATAATACTTGCTTTCCTTTAAACTGAAACTTCGTAATAAGCCAAGCTGCTGCTATTCCGAATATCGTATTCAGCGGTACAACAATTAATGCAACGAGAAGTGTTAACCTGATTGCCAAAAATGCTTCTTGATCTGTTACAGCGGCAATATATACATCAATTCCTCGTTCGAACGCTTTCATAAAAATTGTCACGAGCGGCAGTAATAGAAAGAGAGATAAAAATAAAATTGTTATCGTAATGAATAGACTTGGTACAAATTTAGATTCTTTTTTAACTGATACGCTTTTTACTATTTTCTTTTCTAATAATGTTGGTTCCATTTTCTCCCCTCCTATTCGCTTTTCAATTCATGCCTTCTACTCCAAGTTTGAATCATATTAATAAATAGTAGGAAAAGGAGAGAAATAATAAGCATCACAGCCGCTACAGCTGTTGCGCCTGCATAATCATATTGTTCTAGTTTTGTCATAATCATAAGCGGTGCAATTTCTGTTTTCATCGGCATATTACCTGCAATGAACACGACAGATCCATATTCCCCTAACGCCCGAGCAAAGGCGAGTGAAAAACCAGCAAGTAGAGCCGGGAATATTTCTGGCAAAATAATTTTCACAAATATTTGAAAGCGTGATGCCCCTAAACTAGAAGCTGCTTCTTCTACTTCTTTATCAATACTTTGCAGCACTGGTTGCACCATTCGAACGACAAATGGTAAGCCAATAAACGTAAGCGCCACAATAATGCCGAGCTGGGTAAAAGCTACTTTTATATGAAACACACTAAATATTTTTCCAATAAAGCCATTTTCCGCATAAAGCGTCGTAAGTGTAATACCAGCTACAGCAGTCGGAAGAGCGAATGGTAAATCGATTAGTCCGTCTAATAACCGCTTCCCTGGAAATGTGTAGCGAACGAGTACCCAAGCAATTAATAAACCGAAAATAGCATTTACAACTGCTGCTGCAAGTGAAGTTGTGAAACTTACTTGATAGGAATGCAACACGCGCTCACTCGTTATAACCCCAGCAAACTTCTTCCAGCCTAGCTGCGAAGTTTGAATAAATACGATAGAAAGTGGTATAAGTACGAATAAACTCGTATACAGCATTGTAAAGCCAAGAGATAATCCAAATCCCGGTAACACACGTTTTTTCTTCCTCATATTCCTTCACCTCATCACCCTTTAGCAGCGCCCATTATTTTTGATAAATTTTATCGAATACGCCTCCGTCATTAAAATGTTTTTCTTGCGCTTTTTTCCATCCTCCAAATAGTTCATCTACTGTAAATAATTGAACTTTCGGAAATTGTGATGCGTACTTTTCTGC
>NZ_JBFTMA010000579.1:0-3262 GCF_056396725.1 Bacillus sp. 05T31 | reverse complement strand
AGTTTAGATAGTACAATCACAATCTGAGCAATCGGTACAATCTATTACGTCACAATCTAAATTTCTCTTTTTTTTGCTTCTTTTTAAATAAAAATATAGTAGCACCATAAATAATAGGCAAATAACAAAAGCTATTGTTGCTTCTATATATTTTTCATGAATGATAAAACCAATTCCACTTCCACCTGATATAAAAATTAGAATTATGTAAATCCAAAACATGTAAATAGCTACCTCCGTTGATATGTGGTTTAAGATGTAATCCATATAATACTAGATGCAATAAATAGTCCCATACCATTACCGCTTAATAACCCGGTAGTTACTCTTAGCAAATTTGTGCTGCTTCGCCATTTCCACTTTTGGGTGAATCCATCAATTAATAATGGCATTTGAGCAAAAAAGGATAGCATTAATGAGAGACTAAACGAAGGTGTTATTAAAAAGCAAATTGGAAACATACAGAAACCAATTAACATACCTGTGCATCGCGCACATAAAGGCATGTATTTTTGTAGTGTAAGAAAACTCCTTTCCGGTAGTCTATGACAAGGAATGTTTAAAATGAAACTTCGAATCAATACTGACCATCCTCTCTACAAATATTTTAATTGATTTAGTAACAAAATTATAGAATTCTTACACTTCGTAGCGTATAACACTTTATAAATAAGAATTTATTTAAGAAAATACAAAAAGACAAATCAGGTTAATGACCGTCTGATTTGCCTTTTTGTTACAAAATTTTCATTTTACATCTCCTCAGGTGCCCCTACCCCAAGTAAACGTAATCCCTCTTTTAATACAACCGTCACAGCGTAAGCTAATGCGAGTCTACTCTCTTTCTCTTCGTTCTCTTCCAATATACGAACATTTCCATAATATTTATTGAACGCTTGCGCTACATCTAATACRTATTTTGAAATAGTAGATGGCTCATTTTTGTTGAAGGCCGCTTCAATTRCTTGCGGGAATTTATTRAGTAATTTTACGACACTCCAGCTRTAATCGTCTTTTAATKCAAAAGTACAMGTTTCAAATTCTACACTTTCTTTTCTTAAAATAGAGCAGGCACGCGCATGTGTGTACTGCACATATGGYCCTGTTTCTCCTTCAAATTTCAACATATTTTCTAATGAGAATTCGATATTATGCATACGCTCATTTTTTAAATCGTGGAAGATAACYGCTCCAACACCGACTTGTTTTGCCACGTCTTCTTTTTGTTTTAAATTAGGATTTTTCTCTTCAATATTTTGTTCCGCAAGTGCAACAGCTTCTTCTAGCACTTCTTCTAATAAAATAATTCTGCCCTTACGTGTCGACATTTTCTTACCGTCTTTTAAAATGAATCCAAACGGTACATGTTCCATCCCGTCAACCCAGTTGTAGCCGAGCTTTTTTAATACAGTGAAAAATTGATTAAAATGTAAACTTTGTTCTGGGCCAACTACATATAGYGCTTTATCAAATTCGTATGTGTTTTGACGATACAATGCCGCTGTTAAATCACGCGTTGCGTAAATAGTTGCACCATCTGATTTTCTAATTARGCAAGGCGGCATACCTTCTTTTTCTAAATTAACGACTAATGCGCCTTCTGATTCTTCAAGTAAATCGTGCTCCTCTAAAATCCCAATAAAGTCTTCCATTTTATCGTTATAGAAAGCTTCTCCTTGAAAGTTTGTAAATTCCACACCGAGAAGTTCATAAATACGAGAAAATTCTTTTAAAGACTCATGACGGAACCAATTCCAAAGTTCGACTGCTTCTTCATTTCCTTCTTCTAGTTTTTTAAACCATGAGCGTCCTTCTTCTTCTAGTTCTTTGTTCTCTTTTGCTTCTTCATGAAACTGAACATATAACTTAAATAACTCACGAATTGGATCCTCTTTAACAACTTCTTCATTTCCCCATTTTTTATATGCGGTAATTAACTTTCCAAACTGCGTGCCCCAATCGCCAATATAATTRATTCCKACAACTTCATACCCACATTTTYCGGCGATATGTTTCAGCGAATTACCAATCATTGTAGAACGTAAATGCCCCATTGAAAAAGGTTTCGCGATATTAGGAGAGGAATAATCGATAACTACCGTTTTTTCACATCCAAAGTGATTTTGACCGTACTCTTCTTTCTCCGCTAAAATTATTTTTAATACTTCATCACTTACTGTTTCACGATTAAAAAATACATTTACATAAGGACCAACAGCCTCTACTTTCGTAAAGAACGGATCATTTAATTTCTCCGCCAATTCCTTCGCTATAATAGCTGGTGATTTTTTATATTGCTTCGCTAGTGAAAAGCATGGGAACGCTGCATCTCCGAATTCATCTTGTTTTGGTATTTCGATTAAATCTAAAATTTGATTTTGTGTTAATTCATTCGTAAAAATATTCGATAAACTTTTCGCAAACTGCGTTTTATAATTCATACTATAACCTCCTTGTTTTTTGAAACACAAAAAACTCGTCTCTAAAAAAGAGACGAGTTTTAACCCGTGGTACCACCCTTGTTGTTCATTTTGAACCACTTTCCCGTTTATAACGAGGACAGGGGACCTCGGCTTACTCTACTATTCATTCAAGAAGCATCTCCGAAGTGCGTTTCATCTTTTTCTTCCGCGCTACCTTTAATTCCATCTGATTCTATGATAGTTTCTTCAAACATCGGATCAAGGTAAACGACATCATAACTATTATCTTCACATTGTGTTAAAAATGCGTAATGCTCCGTTTGCTTCACATCGATTTGTTGCATTGCTTCATCAATTTCAGAAACGGATGAAGACCATGTTTGCAAGCCTTTTTTCATGATATAAGCCATATATTCATTTCCTTCAAGCCCTGTTACTTTTCCGTTCTCACCAACGATATAACTAGCTACAATACTATCTGATGCCATACCGAGCGTACAATCTAATACTGTCATTCCGCTCTCTAATTTAGCAGCTTGTACAAACGGATCGTGCTCTCCGCGCATTAACCTTTTCACACGAAACATTGCTGAGTTTGGATGAAAGAAAAACGACTCTTCCGTACCTTTTGGATAAATGGCTAATCGATTTTTCCCTACGACAAGTACATCTTGTTCATACTGTTCATGCAATTTATGTACAGGTATATCATTACGTATAACGAAAGAACTATTTAATTCTGCTGCTACCTTATTTGCATAAGCTGTCAWTTCTTTRTTTGTTCTTCCTGCTGTTGTTACTATCATTTTTTCACCTCTATATAAAGAAAAGAGGGAGAT
>NZ_JBFTMA010000578.1:0-5151 GCF_056396725.1 Bacillus sp. 05T31 | reverse complement strand
CAGTTAAAACAGATGTTTTCTTCTAGATGTTTTCCAATATTAGCAGACTTATCGATTGATGAGAGTACGGAGCAAATTAAAAAACAGCTTGAGGAATATACAGAGTATATTGATCTAGTTATAAATAACGCTGGCATTACTGGGAAGGAGACTCAGGTTTTACATACAAATTCAGAAGAGTTAACGAACTTATTTAATATTCATTGCTTAGGTGTAATTCGAGCTGTAAAAGGTACATATGTGACTTTAGCTAAATCGGATCATCCGAGAATAATAAATGTGTCCTCTCGATTAGGTTCATTGCATAAAATGGCGAACAAAGAGTTTCCACAAGGTAAGTTCTCATATTCATATCGAATTGCTAAAGCCGCACAAAATATGTTAACGCTCTGCTTACAACAAGAGTTTGAGAATAAAGGAATTCGTGTAACCGCAATTCACCCTGGAAAATTAAAGACTGACATTGGTGCCTTTGATGCGAATATGACTCCGGCTGAAGGAGCACAAAATATATATGATTGGGTAATAGATTCAAATGAGAAGGTTTCAGGGAAGTTTATTGAGCCGGGTGTAGGTGAAATAAAGTGGTGAAGTACGATCTTACAGTTGTTCAAAATTTATTTGGTCCTTCGAGAAAAGTATTAAATGGTTTACCAAATGCAGTAACGATTGAAGAAATAGAAGAAGATGTTTTTTATAGCGCACAAACTTACAAAGAAAAGGTAAGTAGATTTGAAGAAGTTTGTTTTAACTGGGAGTTAAAAAGAGCGAGTATTGTATTAAACAAAAGGTTTAGTAGTTATAACGCAAGTGTAAAAGTGTTACTTGATGAGGGCTTTGATTTGTACGCGGCAAAGATAGAAGTGTGTAGAGAGTTGAACAATATAGAGGCGCTTGAAAAACAATATACATATCGCTCGATAGAAGAAGGGACATTATCGGAAAGAGAATTCACATGCATTTGGGAGCAATGTATGTTGGAATCAGGAAATCGACCGTCAATTCTGAATGTCGATGAACATTTGCATTCAGTGCAAACAGAATTAGGTAAAGGTTGGGAAAAGTCATGCATTGTTTTTTATGATAAAAATGAGCCGATTGGTTTGTCCATACCGCATATAGAGCCTGGAACAGAAAGTGAAGGACGATTATTTTACTTTGGGGTAATGCCTTATTATCGCGGGAAAGGAATTGCTTCCCAACTGCATCTTCAATCTTTACATATGTTAAAGGAAATGGGGGCTACTTATTACATCGGAAGCACACATACTTCAAATGAAAAGATGCAGAGGATATTTTGGAGAAATAATTGTGTGATAAAAACGGAGATAGAGAGTTATTATAAATTATTTAAAAAGGGTTAGGAGATAGGTAAATGAAGAACATAAACGTATTTCATTACGACGCATTTACGAATAAGCCAAATATGGGAAATCCAGCAGGTGTTGTACTAGAGGCGGATGGATTAACGGAAGTATATGGAAATACTGGTATTTGGACTTTAATTGTACCTATTAAAAAAATTGATGCATGTGAAAGAATGAAACCTAATAATAATGAATTTCCATCTGTGCTAAAAGAAATGCCAAAGGTTGCGATTCATCCACTTTGCTTAGAGACATATGATGCAGAAGCAAAAATGCACGGTCGTCATTTTTCATCACCTTATTCTGGAACGATTGAAGATCCAGTGACAGGAACAGCTTCAGGTGTAATGGGAGCGTATTATGCGACGTATTTGGAGAAAGATTTTGACCGTGAACTGGAGTTAATCGTTGAGCAAGGACAGGAAATAAATAAAGATGGCCGTGTGACGGTTTATGTAACGAAAGATGTAGAAAATGAGAAGTTACAAATAGATATTGCTGGAACAGCGGTGTATGTAAAAAAGTTTGAAATTTCAATATAAAAGAATGAAGCCCAGTATATAACCGGGACTTCTTCTTACCTGTTCAACACTTCAATATACGAAGCATCCCCAGCTGTTCTAATAGCAGAGCGGAAATTATTGTTTTCTAACGTTTCAGCAACTTGTTTTAATTGCTGTGCATCATCGTGATGAATGATTAAACTATCTGCACCACTTTCTTCTATATGAATATGTGCAACATTTCCAATCGCTTCATGTATAGCTTTTAAAAATTCAGGTTTCATATTGTCCTCCTATATGTATGTAACGTCGTTAAATAGTATTTCCTTATTTTTGAAATATAAAAGTAAATGAAAGGAGACATCATGCACCGTGGAGTTTTCTATTCGGTATGGAAGAGGCCTGTATTGAGAAATTAAAAGAATATGAAATGAATCATTTTTGGATTCATTTGCCGTTAGATTTTGTAAAGTTTGGCACGTGTACGTCGTTATTTAATGAAATTGTGATAGATACAATACTGGAATACTCCACGTATGAGGAAGAAGAGCTACCGGGAATAGGAGAATATAAAGAAGCGATTCCGTTYTCAAATTTAGTTGAAAAACTTGAAGAGAGAATGGAAGAGAAAGTGAAGAGCTGGAAAAATCATGACAGGCCAGTAAAACGGATTGCGATATTAACAGGTGCAGGAAACAATACAAACCTTATTGAGCGTGCGCTAGAAAAAGGTTGTGATACGTACATAACGGGAGAAAAAACATTATATACAGTGCAACATGCGAAATTTAAAGGCATCAATTTGATTGTAGGAAGCCACACATTTACAGAAGTATTTGGTGTAGAAAGTTTGGCTCGTAAGTTAAAAGAAAAAGATCGTGCAATAGAGATTATTAGATTAAATGAAGAGCATTTGGAGTGAGGGAAATGGTAACTATATGCGCAAATTATGGGGAATCAAAAGTGAGGTTAACGTGGAAAAAAGATTGTATATTGCCAGAATACGAAAGAATCACGAGTGTTCACGGTTTTTGTTTTCATAATAATAAGGTTTTACTAATAGACCATGAGCAGCGTGGTTGGGACTTTCCTGGTGGGCATATAGAAGAAGGGGAACTACCAGAAGAATGTTTTAAAAGAGAAGCGTGGGAAGAAGGTTATGTAAAAGGAGAATGTACTTTATTTGGATATATTATCGTTGACCATAGTGATAATCCAAATTGGAATRAAAATAGTCCGTATCCAAAAGTAGGGTATCAGCCGTTCTACCGGATGGAGATTAATGAAGTGCATAAGTTTGACGGTGAGTATGAATCCGATAAAAGGATGTTTGTTAGAGTAGAAGAGAGTGCAGCGTATCATTATAAATGGAATGAATTATATGATGAAATCTTGAAGGAAGCCGTTTTGATAAAATAAAAATTAATTTCTGCAATATTAAGATGTTAGAAGGGATTCTCTTGCAATTGTAAAATAATAGTAAAGTTGTCTTTTGAATTGAAGGAATCTTCAGATGCAAGGGTGAGTGAATGAACATTTCAGTAATCGCTAAACAACTAGTTAATGAGAAGATTATTTCACTTTATCCAAATAGCATGAAAGTGTTGAGCGGAGGAACGACAAGTACTGTATATTTGTTGGACGAAAAATACGTTGTAAAGCTGAATGAATCGGACGTAATACGTGAAGAAGCGAATTTTCTTTCTTTTTATGAGGGGAATACTTTATTTTCGAAGCTTTTGTATATGGAGCCTTTAAATAGATATATTGTGTATTCTTTCTTTGAAGGGAGTACTTCGTGCGAACATGGATATAAACGGATTACGCTTAGTATACTTGTAAAAGAAGGTATTAATAAGTATGAAATAGTTTCAGATATAGATGGATGGGGATGGAAAGAAAGTCCAGTTCAATCTTGGAATGAATTTTTAACAACAAATGTGATAGAAGCTTATGAAAACCTAAAACCACATATAAGTGATGAAGAGTATAGAACTGTTCTTAAGCTTACAAATAGTCCAAATAGGGGGACTGGAATAAATAAGCCATTTTTATTGCATGGTGATCTTGGATTCCATAACTTTATATTTCAAAAGAATAAGTTAACCGGTGTGATAGATCCTTTACCAGTGTTAGGRGATCCTMTATATGATTTAATTTACGCGTTCTGTTCAACTCCRRAAGATKTAACAAAAGAARCRATTKRTTATGYGATGAAACAATGTGTATTTCATAAAAAMGAACGAGATTTATATGAGGAAATAGTCATAGGYTTATATTTGCGTATAGATACATGTTTGAGACACCACCCGAAAGATTTAGAAGATTACTTAGTAGCTTGGCGTTATTGGATGAACGAAATTGAGCCGGCTTTATAGTACAAATAGTTTGGGGGAGATAGTGAAATGAACATAGCAGAAGCAAAACGAGATTTAGCACAAAGAACGAAGAGGGGAGTTCCTGTTATAATAGCTGGTCTTTTATTTTGGATTGTAGCGAGCATAACTGGTGTTCTTCTTTCAGAAAAGCAAGTTGTGTGGGTATATTTAATTGGTATGGGCTGTGTGTTTCCTTTCGGCTTAATGTTAGCTGCTATATTGAAAATTGATATGTTTGCGAAAGGAAATCCGCTAGGGACTTTAGCTGGAATAATTGGTGGGATAAATGTATTAAATATTCCGTTAGTGTTACTTGCATATTTTCAATTTCCAGAATGGTTACCTTTTGTAGTAGCAATGATAATAGGTGTTCATTTTGTACCATACGTATGGATTTATGAAAGTAAAAGTTATGGTGTATTGTCAGTAGGAACCGTATTTGTGACGTCAGTTTGCGGGATTCTTTTTGCAGACAATGGACTTATTGTAATTCCATTGTCAGTTACAGCTGTCTATTTACTGACTCTAATAGGTTTAGTAATCGAAAATAAAAAAGCAGAAAACTATCAAAAAATATCAGCTTAATAAAAAATTAAAGGGATAGGGGAATGACTATGAATAATTTCGTTTGTACAACGTGTGGCGTGCAGTATGCAGCGAGTGTAGAGGAACCGGTAAGTTGTCTTATTTGTGATGAGGAAAGACAATATGTTAATCCGAAAGGGCAGTCTTGGACGAGTTTAGAAAACTTGCAAACGAGTGATACATATAAAAATGAAATTATAGAAGAAGAAAAGGGGCTTTATAGTATTACGACAAAACCAGAATTTGCGATCGGTCAGACGGCATTTGTAGTAAAAACAGAGTCATATCGTTTGCTATGGGATTGTATTACTTATTTAG
>NZ_JBFTMA010000577.1:0-2923 GCF_056396725.1 Bacillus sp. 05T31 | reverse complement strand
GTCGAGTATCCATCCACCAAGTGATTTTATCTAGTTCTGAATTAGGCAATACCTCAGTTTGGATATAAGCAAGACCTGTTAATGGATTAACAACAACTTTTCCCTTTGTTCCTCGTTCAACCATAGCTTGAATCGCTTCATTTAGATAGTTTGTCCCGAATTCACCAGACTTAACATATTGATATCCACCATTAGAACCGCCGTTTCCTCCACCATCCCCAACAGTTTGTCCCGTTAGAGCATATACGATAGAATTTGCGATTTTATCAACATTMCATTTAGCCATGTCGGATTCGTTATCGATGAATCCTAATTCGATAAGAATAGCTGGTGCTTTAGTTCCATTCAATACGGCTAAATCAGTACGTTGTTTCGCACCACGATCACGCCATCCAATATCTTTTGCTAGTTGAGCTGAGATTTTAGCCGCCAGCTCTTTCTGATCATAATACAGAACTTCCACACCCTGCCCATTCCCATCACTTGCATTAAGATGAAAAGAAACAACCAAATCCACATTATGGGAATTACTATTACGAACGATATTATTTAAATTTTGCGCTTGAGTGCTTCCTACTTCGTCTGTATCATCATAGACTGTGTGTCCTAAAGCTCTTAACTTAGCTGCCACCGCATCTTTCACCTGACGGTCCATAATATGCTCTTTTCGATTTCCGGAATTAGCCCCTTGTACAATACTGTTGTGCCCTCCGTGTAAACTATAACGTGTCATTATTCAACATCTCCTTTCTTATTATCATATTCAGAACTTGTCTTATTGCTCTTGCCACCTAAAATTTCAACTGCATTCGTTAGTGCTGAAGGTAGCGGAATTCCCATACGACCAGCGTTTTCTAAAAGTGAAAGCAACTCATTTCCGATAAAAAATTGTCGCTTCACGAATAGCACTATTACCTCCAAGTGCTGTACCTAATTGGGTTTCCACTCCACTCAAAAGAAAAAGCACCACCTTTTTGGCGATGCCTTTGAAGCCAACTTTACTTTTTAACCTGCACACAGGACGTTCAATGCTCCGTAAAAAGCACCTGTATCTACACTGTTYATTGTTCCCAGTGTAACCGTATTCCCGTAATCATTTGTACCTCCGTAATCATTTGTACCTCCGAAAACAGTAATGATATCTGCGTCATCGGTCATGTTTGCATATCTTGTACACATTGGCCGGTCGTGTCCTTCCCACACTGCTATACGAAACCCCGAAATACCATAGTAATTATATTATTAGCATTACTAATCACTTTCCAATAAGGAATGTCTGCATAATTTAATGATGTAATACTATCTCCTAATACAGCCCATATTGCAGCAGAAATACCAATAGAAAGATGCGACATTCTTTTGAATATTTATTCGTTCAATAAAAAAAGCTACCCTATTCTATTTTCTAGAAAGGATAGCTTTCTCAACTGGTATATAAATACCTATCTTTGTAAACCTCGTTTATAACGACTTGCTTCAAATATAATACGCTCTTCATCTAACGTTTTACATTCACCATTCCAAACGACACGTTTACCATTAATAATTACATCACTTATATCTTTTCCACTAGCTGCATACACAAGATGTGATAACACTTCATCTGCCGGTTGTAAATGTGGTTTATTAGATGGATCAATCGTAATAAAATCAGCACACTTACCAACCTCAAGTGATCCCGTTTGTTTCATACCAATTACTTCCGCAGCTCCTTTTGTCGCAAGAGAAAGAGCTGTTTCAACTGGTAATGCTGTTGCATCTTGATGAATACCTTTTTGTAATAAAGTCGCTATACGCATTTCTTCAAACATATCTAAATTGTTGTTAGACGCCACACTATCTGTTGCAATTCCTATTTTTATTCCTGCTTCTAGCATCGCTTTTACATTCGCTATACCAGAACCTAGTTTTAAATTACTATTTGGGTTATGAGCTACTCGAACATCATGTTTTGCTAAAAATGCACGCTCATTTTCATTTAATACTACACCGTGCGCAATAACTGTTGGGCGTTTAAACAATCCGCAACTTGCTGCATATTCTACTGGACGCTTCCCATACTGTGCTTCAATATCACGTACTTCACGTTCTGTTTCAGAAAGATGAATATGAACCATCGTTTGATTTTCTACTGCAATACGAGCACACTCTTCTAACAGTTCTGTGGAACATGTATATGGACTATGCGGTGCAACCATCGTAGTTAACATACCACTTTCGTTATAGTAACGCTTCACATATTTCTCAGCTTCTTCAATTGCTTTCTTTTCATCGTCTTTCGTTCCGAAGCTAAATAAAGTTCTTGAAACAGCAGCACGCATTCCACTCCTTGATACCGTTTCCATAATTGCATCTTGGTCTACTCCAATAGGATTAAACATATCAGAGAATGATGTTGTACCACTTTTCACCATTTCAAGTAATCCTAATTCCGTGCTAGCGACCGCAAGCTCTGGCGTAAACTGACTTTCAAGTGGCCAAATTCTCGTCTCAAGCCATGGCTGCAATAACATATCATCTCCGATACCTCTCAAAAGGCTCATAACAACATGTGTATGTGTATTGACAAGCCCTGGTAAAACCCACTTTCCTTTCATGTCAATTACTTCATCTACTTCAAAATCGTTAGCGAATTCTCCGCTATTTATATCTATAATTTGATCATTTTCTACAATGATATATCCATTTTCTATCACTTCATTTTGTTCATTCATCGTTGCAATTGTAGCGTTTACATAAGTTGTTTTCAAAAGTATTTCCCCTTTCAACTCTATGAAGTTCCCTTTGATTAGTTACCACCATTATAGTAACTTATTGAAGATTAAGAGTCAAAAGATAATTTAAATTCTTTCGTTGTCTTTTCCTTCAAAATGCTATATTGTTTTTCATTTGTATCTGCAAATCCTTCTTCACGGCTCGACTT
>NZ_JBFTMA010000576.1:0-2924 GCF_056396725.1 Bacillus sp. 05T31 | reverse complement strand
TCCTAAACCATTTCGACTATCCTTACTTTGTTCACGATTGTCTCCCATTACAAATAACTTATTTGGCGGAATCTTTGTCTTTTGAAAATTATAAAACACTTGTGTATTGTTATATAAATCTTTATTTATATAAGGTTCATCTTGCTTTTTGTCATTTACGTATACAGTTCCATTCGTTATGTTAATTACGTCACCAGGAAGCCCTATTACACGTTTCACATAATATTTCGACTCATCCTCTTCCTTAATAATGACGATTTCTCCGTGCTGTAAGCTAGAAAAATGTACCGCAGCTTTATTTACAAATACGTAGTCTTCTTCATGTAAAGTTGGCTGCATTGATTTTCCTTCCACTTTACATAAAGTGAAAGACTGGTACGTTACTACTAGGACAAATATAAATAGTATGTACTTTCCCCAACCTCTCTTATTCTCCTCTTTCATATCCATTCCCACCTTATCAAAACACTTTTTAACTCAAAAATATATCACTGCACCTGTTCATTTGCGCAGTGATATACTACAATTTGAATTTTTTACTGTGCCTTACTCGGCTATTGTGTTACTGGGACTGGACTTACACCCGATCTCTGCGTTTTTAAATCAAAATAWGCATCYAAAACMTCTTTWCCAATWKCAGAATTAATACCTGATTTATCATTWWTWACCCATGGCACAACAACAGAAAAAGCAACTTCCGGATCAGCATCATATGGCGCATACCCGGCGAGAGTTAAATTATAACATTTTTTTCGATAGTTGTTTTCATCTCTTCCAATATCACTTTCTCCACCGTACACTGTTTCTGCTGTCCCTGTTTTCCCAGCCGGTTTATAAGGTAATCCTTTAAAAGTTCCAGCACCGGTCCCATCTACCTCTTGGAAAACTCTTCTAAACCCTTCTTTCACATGATTTATATATGAAAAATCCATATCCACTCGATTTAACACGACTGGTTCCATCGATTGCATAACTTTCCCGACTTCCTCTGGTCTATTCGGTTGCTCTCTAATTTCTTGTACAATTTGTGGTTTCATTCGGTAACCACCATTTGCAATCGTTGACATATATTGCGCAAGCTGAAGCGGCGTATATGTATCATATTGYCCAATGGCGTAGTCAAGTAAAAAACCAGGTATATTATCKGTTCTACCCATTTGACCAATCGATTCATTTGGAAGGTCAATACCGGTTGGTACACCTAAACCAAATTGTCTAAAGTAATAGCGCATTTTATTGAATGTTTCTTGCCTAATATCTAACGGATTGTTTGGTACATAATCAATCCCCGCAATCTTTAACGCCGTATTAAACATGTAGACATTGGATGAAACTTGCAATGCTCTTAAATCATCAATATCTCCAAAGTCTTTCCACGATTTCTTCGGCTTCGAACTTCCTTTAAAGTACATTGGTGCATCAAAGAAATGCGTATATGGCTTAATCGCTTCTGTTTGATATCCCGCTAATACCGTAGCTCCTTTCACCGTTGATCCTAACTCGTAAGAACTTATCATCGTTCCTAAAGCGTAGTCTTCTATTTGCATCCCGCCATCTTTATTTACAATTTTCTTTCCTGCTAATGATAGAATTTGACCATTTTTTGGATTCATCATAACGACGAATGCACGATCCATCATCGGTTCAGAAGAATGAAATGCCCTTAAATTCCTTTCAAGACTTTCCTCCACYTTTTTCTGYAAATCCATATCAACTGTTARCATTAAATTATTTCCACTTTTTCCTTTTGTCACTTTTTCAGTCCGAATAATATTTCCAGCTTTATCCGTAATATTTTTAGACTGTTCTTTCGTTCCATGTAACACATCTTCGTATTGTTTTTCGATGTAACTCTTACCAATACGATCATTTCGGTTATAATCTCGCACTAAATAATAGTCTAATTGCTCCCTTGGTAATCCCTCATTYTCAGTAGAAACACTACCAAGTACAGAACGTAGTATTTTGTCATTTGGATATTCGCGCTCCCAATCCACAGTCGTATCTACGCCTGGCAAGCTCGATAATCTTTCACTCACTACTGCATATTCATTTTGACTTACATCTTTTTTGACGATTTGTGGCGTCATTTTATATCCCGCATTCATTTTGCTTTTAATTGCTAGTACTTCTATATCCTCTTTCGAAAGCTCGTTTAATTCTTCTTGTGTAATTCTTTCTCGTCTCAACTCTTCTACTTTCTTATCTAAGTCTTTCCCTTCTATTTCCTGTTTCCTAAATTTACTCTCATCTTCTTTCGTTACTTTTGTTGCTGCACGTTTTTCATTTAACTGCATCCAAAAGTCTTTTTTATCTGTCTCTGTTAACTTGTCCATATCTTCTTGCGGCATTTCAATTAGCTGYGCTAAATTTCTTGCCACTATTAAAACCTCTTTTGAGTCCACTCCTTTCATCTTCGTATATGTAACAGTTCGTAACGGTTTATTATTTACAATAACTTTCCCTTCCCGGTCAAACATCTTCCCTCTCGGAACTGGAGTACTCACCGTTACATCTTCCTTTTTATTCACTTCATTTCGATACGTTTCTCCGTCAATGATTTGTACTTTACCTAATTGAATAATAATAGCTGAAAATAAAAGAAAAACGATAAAAAATAGTACATTTAACCGAAACGGAATATGAGTCTTTTTCTTTTTCGACTGTTTCTGTTTCTCCTTTTTCTGTCTCATTTTGCTCCCTCGCTTCATTCTATTAACATTTCTACGCATGAACCATTATGTATTAAATTTATTTATATGCTATATATAGAATTTTATATTAATTACAAAARAAATAAAAGATTTAATTTTCAGTTTTTGRTTTTCTCAYCCTATTTATTACCATTCCCCTTATACGCAATAACATGAATATAATTCATACAAAAAACTGAGGTGGACATCATTCACCTCAGTTTCTTTACG
>NZ_JBFTMA010000575.1:0-2925 GCF_056396725.1 Bacillus sp. 05T31 | reverse complement strand
CATCTCTATTTTTTTATTTAGTAAATCTTTACCCCAGACTTGCATTGCTTCTAATACAGGTATAAACTTTTTTCCCTGCTCTGTTAAAGAATATTCTACCTTTGGTGGAACAACTTTATAAACTTCTCTGTGTACTAGCTCGTCCTCTTCAAGCTCTCTTAATTGTCTAGTTAAGATTCCTTTTGAGATGCCAGGTAACATCCTCAATAATTCATTAAACCTAATAATTTCATTTTTGCTTAAATGCCACAAAATCACGATTTTCCATCTTCCTGCAATTGCATTTTGGGTAACTGTTAATGGACAAGTGACTTTGACACAGTTATACGTCAGCATACAAATGCAGTAGAAGCTGCCAAAGCAACAGGTGTAAAACAAATTATTTATCCAAGTGTTACAAGAGCAGAAGGAAATGACTTCTTCCTAGCAGGCATGCATAGGGCACGTGAAGTTGCAATTATGGAATCAGGTATTCCTTATGTGATTCTGCGTAACAACTGGTATGTAGAAAATGAACTTGGTACAATTCAAAGCTGTATGGCTGGTGCCCCTTGGGTGACTTCTGCAGGAGAAGGGAAAATCGGTTGGGTATATCGTCCGGATTTAGCTGAAGCAGCAGCGAATGTTTTGGTAKCTGATSGTCACAAAAATAAGATTTATGAACTTTCTGGTGAAAATTTAAAACAACAGCAATTTGTTAATATATTAAGTGAAGTATTAGGAAAAGAAATTCCTTTATTAGAAGTAGATGACTCTTCTTATGAAGAAATGTTAAAAGGTGCTGGAGTACCTGAAGCCTATCTTCCAATGTTAGTAATGACTCAAAAAGGGATTCGTGAAGGAGGATTAGAATCAACACATACCCATTTGAATTTCTTATTAGAACGTCAGGCTACACCATTAAAGCAAGCATTAACACATTTATTAGTAAATACAAAATAGATAAATCAAATTCCACAGCCGAAATCAAATAATAAATTTTGTGTTTTACAAAGTGCCAGTCCACATTAGGAMTGGCACTTCTTTATTACTGCCTTTWYTTYGACCWTCTATCACTTTRGTTAAAGAAGGATTTTTAAATAACGTTATTATTTTTCAAAGGACTTTATTGCAAAATAAACATCTTTTTTGTTACTTAACAAGTTCACTTAGCTACGCAAAACACTATAATCTTTTGAATGAATTTCTAAATTTAATTTATTTGAGTAAGCCTTATTCAAAATAAGAAATACTATCCCTCCTGTAATTGGAAGCGTGTAAGCAGGGATATAATTTAATAATAATCCTGATAATGCCAATGCTATTGGCTGCATCATTTTACCTATACTTAATCCAATACTGAGTACCCTCCCCCTATATTCATCAGGAATCTCTTTTTGCATGAAATAAATTAAAGGAATATCAATTAACGCTATTATTAGCCCTAAAAAGAACATAACAACACAATACGTAATAACGTATACAAAATCATTTACTTCAAAACTTTTGAATAGAATTGGAATTCCTGAAATAATCATAAAAACTGCCAACATTGAACTTAGCTTTTTCAAAAGATAAGAGTAAGAAAAACGATTAGTTATCTTTTTTACTAAAATTGCACCAATTATCATCCCTACTGGAAAAGTCCCTTGAATGATACCAAATTGCTTAGAACTAAGATTGAGAACTGTGTTAATAATGTATGGCAATGGAACAGTTACAGCAAACCCTAAGAAGAAATTAAGTGAAATTAAAATTCGAAACGTATTCTTTAAGCTTTCCTTTTCAATTAAGTATGAAAACCCCTCTTTTATATCTTTAATAAAATTAATTCTCCTTTTTGGGCACTCCTCATTTATGTTGAACTCGAACAGTTTAAAATGAATAAAYAATATGGATATRCCCGAAAGAATAAATGAAATACCRTTTATAATTATAAAARTTTTWATATCWAAKACWGCAAAAACGATGCCACCTAACATAGGACCGAGAATTAAAGATACAGAATCGATAATTTTACTTATAGAGTTAATACTCATWARCCKCTCTTTAGARACGATATTTGGTTTTGCSGCTTCTAATCCTATTCCAAAAAATGTTGTAAATACCGTCATAAGAAAGGTAGTAGTATAAATGATGAATAAGTTTAATCCATAATAGCTACTTAATATATAAACAGTTATTAATAAGCAGCCACTTAGTAAATCCATACAAATAACCAGTTTCTTTTTATCAACCTTATCTGCAATTACACCGGCAAATGGATTCATAACAATCATTGGAATCGTACCTAAAATGAGCGTAATCGCAAAATTTAACGCAGATCCGGTTATTTGTAAAACATATAATCCTAATGCGAAACTATATATAGCGCTACCGGATATTGATACTGTTTTTGCAATTGAATATAAACAAATATTTCTTAGTTCTTGGTTTCTTTTTTTATTTTCTATATGTAATCGTAAACTTCCCATAACATTTCCCTCCCGCTGAACTTTGTATTACGTACAGTTTAAGTTCTCGGGTTAACCCAATATCAATATGCTATTATTAAAAACTTCTAAAAGAAAAATTTAAAAAGATGGGGTTAACCCCATCTTTTTCCGAAAAATGAATATGTATAAATTTCTTCTCCTTGAACAAAGAAATCTTCGTACTTTCCGCCTCGATCCAAATAATTTGAAGTTCTTTCATCAATGAATTGAAACTGTAGATTTTGGATTTCTTTCATTACTTTTGAAAGTGTAAAATTTTCTCGAAACCTAGTTTTAATTTGGCTGTTTATGCTAAAATTTTTAAATAAAATAAATAAACTTAATAAATAACAATCCGTTTTAAAAAGTGGATTTAATTCGTGAAGTAAAAAATCCTCATGCTCAAAACTATAATTGCTCGTACCAGAGTGATCAATTACAATATCCACAGACTGATTCTGAATAGGTATAC
>NZ_JBFTMA010000574.1:0-2925 GCF_056396725.1 Bacillus sp. 05T31 | reverse complement strand
ACATAATAAGGACAACCACCCCTGAAAATACAGAATGTCAAAATATAATCAGGAGGGTTCATAATGATCTTATTTATGCTTGCATTATCCGCACTTTTTATGCTTCTTGAATGGATTTGTATCGGKTTTGGTATTTGGAAAGGCTTCTTTATTCGTTCCTCGCGAAAGGAAAGAGCTAAGCACTTATGGCATTATGGAATGCTTGGCGTTGGATGCTACGGTTTATCTTATCTCTTCTCTGAAATCGGACTTTTATATTTGCATACAAGCGCATAAAAAAACTCCCTTATCATAAAGGGAGTTTTTTACGCCTTATAAATAAGACTTAATCATCTTACGTGCTTTTTTCACATTGCGTTTTGAGAATACATCTTGTTTGCGAGCATATTGATACGCTGCAGCTCCAACACCTAATGCGATTAATGAATTGCGTAGATTCAAAGTAAATCCCCCTTTTCGTTATCCGATCGTTCTTTCATTATCATCAAATAAATCATCAAGAGAGCTTAATGAACCATCTTCCTCTACTTGATGTGTATGGATTTYCCCCTTTGAAACCGATAATTCGATATAACAATTCCAGCAATAAAATTGGTTGACACCTATTTTTCCGATGTCTTTCCCTTTGCAATTTGGACAACTGAACATATGGCTTTCATCTCCTTACAGTCTCCCAGATTCTATTCGCCATTATGTCCAAACTGCATTCATTTATACATTGCTAGAACCTTTCAACGTTATACGTTTGAAAGGTTCACTATATAATTTCACCTTGTTACATGAAATCATACGGTGAAATGTTTTCCACGTCCATTTCTTCACCATTAACCGTCACCATCTGCACTTCTCCTTGTGATTCTTGCAATCGGCCAGCTAAAGTCGTTTGACGCATTGCATCATCAAGGCGATTTACACCGGATTGAAACGCTGCTTCCTCCCCGCAAATAATAAGGAATTTCTTACTCCTTGTAATACCCGTGTAAATTAAATTACGACGTAACATACGGTTATAGCTTTTTACAATCGGCATAATAACAATCGGAAATTCACTACCTTGTGATTTATGAATCGAGCAGCAATATGCATGTGTAATTTGATTTAAATCTGGCTTTGTATACGTTACTTCAATCCCATCAAATGAAACGATAATCATATCTTGTTGCTCAACATTTTCTTTCGCATAAAACACCGAAACGATTTCTCCGATATCACCATTAAATACTTGGCTTTCCGGCTGATTGACTAATTGAAGTACTTTATCACCTCTGCGGTATACAACGTCACCGTAGGCAATTTCTTTACTTTTTTCTTTTTTCGGATTGAACACTTCTTGGAGAGCTTCATTTAACACATTAATACCTGCCGGTCCGCGGTACATAGGTGCCAACACTTGTACATCTCTTGCGCTAAACCCTTTCGTCTTCGCGTTTTCACATACTTTTTTTACAACTTCAACAATTTGAGCACCTGCACAGCTGATAAATGAACGATCTTTTTTATTTTGCGCTAAATCTGGTGGAAGTGTACCGTCTTTTATCGCATGGGCAAGTTGAATAACAGATGACCCTTCCGCTTGACGATAAATTTCTGTAAGCTTGACCGTTGGAACCGCACCTGCATTCAATAAATCTTTTAACACTTGTCCAGGTCCTACAGATGGCAACTGATCTTCATCACCTACAACGATAACTTGAATATTTGTCGGAAGTGACTTGAATAGCTGATTTGCAAGCCAAATATCTACCATCGAAAACTCATCAATAATAAGGAGCTTCCCTTGTACAGGGTCTGTTTCATTGCGCTGAAAAGAYCCTTCTGGCGTCCATCCAAGCAGACGATGAATTGTGCAAGCTGGAAGTCCTGTCGATTCACTCATGCGCTTCGCCGCTCTTCCAGTTGGGGCCGTTAATAATATTGGAAATGGATTATCATCACTATATTCATTCGGATTTAATGATACTCCGTGAAGTGACGCATACATTTCAACAATTCCTTTAATAACTGTTGTTTTCCCCGTCCCTGGTCCACCTGTTAATAACATCATCGGCTTATGAAGTGCAGTTTGAACTGCTTCTTGCTGAAGCGGCGCATACTGTACCTTTAGCTGTTCTTCAATTTCTCCTAATGTTTTTAACACTTCTGCTTCAGGGAATGCAGGGGTTTCTTCTTGATTCATAAGACGTCGAATTGACTTTACAACGCCTTTCTCAGAATAGAATAAAGAAGCTAAATACACTCGCTCTTCTTCTATAATGACTTTCCCTTCGCTTTGCATCATTTCAACGCAGCCTACAATATCTTCCTCAGTCACTCTGCCTTCTTGATTATTTAAAAGTGACATCGTTTCTCTTACAAGCTGACCTTTTTCCATATACACGTGACCGAGTTGTAATGAAATATTCTCTAACGTATAAAAACACCCTGCACGTACACGGTCGTCGTGATTGCCCGTTATTCCGATTGCACGCCCTATATCATCTGCTCTTCCAAATCCAATTCCGTCCACTTCTTCAATAAGTTTATACGGATTATTACGAATCACTTCTAATGTCATCTCTTTATATTGCTGATAAATTTTAATAGAAAGTTTTGTTCCAAAACCGTAACCATTTAAAAAACTCATCACTTTTTCGAGCCCTTGATGCTCAATAATCGTCTCATATATTTCCTGCGCTTTTTGCTTGTTTACAACACCACTTAACGCATCCGGATCATCCATAATTTTAGAAATCGCATGCTCACCAAGATGGTCCACGATTTTTTCGGCTGTACGCTTTCCAATCCCTTTAAATAAATCGCTCGCTAAATATTGCACCATACCTGCTTTTGTTTGTGGCAGTTCTTTTTTAAACGTTTCAACTAAATATTGTTTTCCATACTTTGGGTGGTCTTTAAAATGACCTGTTAATGTAAACACTTCATCTT
>NZ_JBFTMA010000573.1:0-4661 GCF_056396725.1 Bacillus sp. 05T31 | reverse complement strand
GGTTGTAATCCTAAGTCTTGGAATAAAATTGGTCCCATCGGTCTTTTCGTACTAAATACACGTAATTCTTTTGCAGTAACACGAATTGCCATTACTTTTTCGTTGTTACCTAGTTCTTTATCTATTAAACTTTTCACTCGTTTTGATTGTTCTTCATAGTCTTGAATATATTTATCTGCTTCTTTCTCACGGTTTACAAGTTTACCTACTTCTTTTAAATGATCTCTCCACGTTCCTTCATCTAGATTGAAAGAATGTGTTTTTGCAATTTTTTCGTATTTCGCTAAATCTTTGCCAGMATATTTTTCATCCACATAAATTTCAGATGGCTTTAATTGTAKTAATGCTTCCATATTGGGATCTGTTACAACGCCAAGTTTCTTCGTATCTTTCARCTGTTCTTTYRCGTGMGGTAAGAAATCTTTTAAATCTCCACCAATTACAGAACCTACTGGTGTAATTCCTAATGCAAGTAAATTGTTCGTTAAATGAATAGACATTGAAGCAATTTTTGGATCATTACTTTTTTCCGTTTTTTTAGTTGCCTCTTCGTTAGGTTTCGTTTGACCACATGCTGCTAATACTAAAATACACATAATGCTAAATAAAATGGAAAGTTTCTTTTTCATATGTTCTCCTCTTTGAAGTATTTATTTTGTTTTTGTAAGTAAATAAAGAAAATACGGCGCTCCTAAGGCCGCTACTACTACACCAGCTGGAATAGAGTTTGGCTCGAATACAGAACGGCCTATCGTATCTGCGAGTACTAAAATAATCATTCCAATAATGCCAGCTAACGGAAGGAAATGTTGATATGTACTACCTACTAACTTTCTTGCGATATGCGGAGAAACTAAGCCAATAAAGCCAATTCCCCCTGCCATTGATACACTTGCACAAGACAATCCTACCGCTGTAGCTAAAAGCAGTAACCGTTCTTTTTGAACAGATACACCAAGTCCTGCTGCTACACTATCACCTAGTGACAGTGCATTTAACGTTTTAGATTTTAACCATGCGTACGGAGTTAATATAAAAATCCAAGGTAATAATGCTAGGACATGAATCCAATCTCTTCCCCACACGTTACCAACTAACCACCTAGAAGCGAATATATACGTCTCATCATTTAACTTGAGCGAGAAAAATAACGAAAGTGCACTAAAACCAGCCGAAACTGCAATACCAACAAGAATAAGTCTAATGGGAAGTAAACCTTTTGACCGATCACTCGCAAGTAAAACAATAAGAAATGCAGCAAGTACTCCCCCGCCAAACGTAAATAACGGTATTAAAATCGATGCACTCTCGTTAATAGAATGAAAGAGAGTAACGAATACAATAAGCCCGAAAGATGCACCCGAATGTAATCCGAGAATACCTGGATCTGCAAGTGGATTACGAGAGAGCCCTTGCAAAATCGCACCGGAAACTCCAAGGCCGATACCCGCTAACATTGTAATTATAATTCTTGGCATACGATAATCGTATAGCACGGTTGCACTCTCAAAATCACCATAGCCAAAAAGCGTTTGAATTACTTTGAGCGGTGCGATGCTCAGCGTACCTGTATTTAAACTAGTTAAAATTACAGCAATACTCATACAACCGAATATTGTAGTTACAGTAATAGCTCTCTTTTTATCCGTGTTAAAAAGGTCCTTCACTTATAGCTCACTCCCAACTTTACGTGCTATATAGAGGAAGAATGGAACTCCAACAAGAGCTACCATAATTCCTATCGCAAGTTCTTTAGGAGGATTTACTGTTCTTGCTCCTAAATCAGCCAAAACTAGTAACATAGCACCTAATAATGCTGACATAGGAATAATAAGCTGATAATTAACACCTACTAATTTTCTAGCGATGTGCGGAATGACAAGTCCTACAAATCCAATAGAACCAACAGCTGAAACAGAAACACCTGCAAGAATGACTACTATAATCATCCCAAGTATTCTCGTTCGGTTCGTTTTCACACCTAAATTCGTAGCAACATCATCCCCCATTGATATGAGGGAAATAGATCGCCCTAGCACTGTCGCAAAAACAATCGTTATGAGAATAATAGGCACTAAAAATTTCAAGTGGTCCCACTTTACCCCTGCAACACCACCAGCATACCAAAACGCTAAATCTTGGCTTAAATCATAATAAATCGCGATACCTGAACTTAACGAATGTAAAAGCGCTGCCATAACTGCTCCAGCAATCGTTAACCTCATCGGTGTTAACCCTCCTGATGTTGCCGATCCGATAATAAAAATGAGTACKGTACTTAAAACTGCTCCAATAAAGGARACAATCATTAARTAGGAATACGGCATATGCGGGAAAAAAGCAAAACTAAGTGCTACTACAAACATCGCTCCTGCATTTATTCCGAGCACACCTGCATCAGCTAAAGGATTTCGTGTTACCCCTTGCATAACAGCACCAGCGACTGCAAAAGCTGCTCCTACAACTGCCGCCCCAATTACCCTCGGAAGCCTTAATTCATAAATAATTTGATGCTGTGTTAACTTCGGATTGTAATCAAAAATCGCTGCCCACACCGTTTGCAAATGAATATCCTTTGTAGTATACTTAGTCATTATTTTGATTTTTCTAATAAATATATCGAAGGTGACACAATGTTCTATATAAAACAACTACTACATTTCACTTACGAACAAGCACTATCTTGCTTATTCCCAGTCATTATTTTTTTAACACTAGCCCTTTCAAAAATCATTTCGATTCCAGGGTTATATCGCTATGATTTCATACTCATCGTATGTCTTCTTATGCARTRKATWATGTAYAARACYGGWCTTGAAACAAAAGAYGAACTRAAAGTAATTACTGTYTTTCAYYTSATYGGMCTTYTRCTAGAAATATATAAAGTATACTTCGGCTCATGGAGTTATCCTGAAGAGGCATATTCAAAAGTTTTCGGAGTTCCACTTTACAGCGGTTTTATGTACGCAAGTGTTGCAAGTTACATATGCCAAGCGTGGAGAAGATTGCATTTACAAATGTATAATTGGCCAAAAGCCATTTTTGCCATACCGTTAGGAGCWATGATTTACTTCAATTTTTTCACACAYCATTTTCTATATGACTTTAGATGGGTATTAACYTTACTTTTATTCATTGTWTTCTTTCRCACATTTGTGGAATTTTCATTACAAGGCATTACRTATAAAATGCCACTCGTTCTCTCCTTTTTCCTTATCGGGTTCTTTATTTGGATTGCCGAAAACATCGCAACATTTTTCGGCGCATGGCAATATCCAAATCAACGAGAAGCGTGGAACCTCGTTCATCTTAGCAAAGTTAGCTCATGGTTTTTACTCGTCGTTATTAGCATTATGATTGTTACGCAGCTCAAACATTTGAAGCAGTTGAATAGATAATGCTGATTATGTAAAAATAGTTAGCCCATCACTCATTAGAGAGTGATGGGCCTTTTTAATAATATTTTTTAAACCGTCCTCATCAAAGGAGTTATAGATTCATCATAATTTAAAAAAGCATAAGCAGTTACACATTATGAACTACTACTAGCAGAAGATGTTGCTGCAGATGAAGCGGCAATCGTTGCCATCATTGCTGCCTGTTGTGCCTGTATGAGGACTTCTATCATTGTTTGTAAACCTGTGTTAGTCGCTTTACTTTCCTCACTTTTCTGACTTACGAACAGTTGAATAGCAATAAGAATATTTGTATCTGTATGCCAACGGAACAATTTCTCCCCCTGCAATTTTTCAATGAATGCTCGAATAGAATGAAACTCTTCCTCTCCATCCTCGAGTAACGCTAGTAGCCCGATAGCTGGGTAATGCATCTGTTTCACTTTTACCTTTTCTTGCTTTAATAACTTCCATATGTTTGTGCATTTTGCAACTAATATTTCTTCACGGACATCCTTCTTTAGTGAAAGAATATGACTTAGAAATTGAAGATCATTCCCTTTACGCAAACCAGCTGCCGCTAGTTTCTGATAAAGACGTTCCACTCGGTCCATAAGTATTTCTACATTCTCTGATTGCCCTGCTAGTAAAACCGCAAGCGGATAATCATTTGTACCTGTAAGAAAAAGATGATCCTCTTTCATTCGTTTATATACTTGCATCGAACGCTGAATGTGCGTGCCATGCTGTTCATTTTCTTCAGTTAAAAGCACAGCTGCTGCGAGATAAGTAAATATACTCCGGCTAAAACCACCAGCGACCAATTGTTCATATAAATCTAAAAACTTTCGAAAAGCTTGCTTGTAATCTATAAAGTGAATATCTAATGTTGCGGCCACCACAAAGCGATGATAAGACTTTAAGTATGAAAACATCCCTACCTGATTCTTAATATAACTACTAATTTCTAAAAAACGTCCGAGATCAAACARTTTATCACTACCTGCATACATAGCRGCAATCATCATWCCTGTWCGAGAATCACTCGTTTTCCATTTTAGTTCTCCCTTTAACTGTGCATATGTATGTGTGTATTGCTCCAACTTCTGTTCTAATGTAATCATAGTTTTCACTCCTATTTCTAGTTCTTCTCTTTTATTATACGTATATTCCATATTTAGGAATACTATATTTAATACAGTTTTTGCAATCTTATACTTTCTTCGGTATTTTCTATTAAATAAAACAAAAAATAATCACATCATA
>NZ_JBFTMA010000572.1:0-2500 GCF_056396725.1 Bacillus sp. 05T31 | reverse complement strand
ACGGCGGAACACGTGAAATTCCGTCGGAATCTGGGAGGACCATCTCCCAAGGCTAAATACTCCCTAGTGATCGATAGTGAACCAGTACCGTGAGGGAAAGGTGAAAAGCACCCCGGAAGGGGAGTGAAAGAGATCCTGAAACCGTGTGCCTACAAATAGTCAGAGCCCGTTAATGGGTGATGGCGTGCCTTTTGTAGAATGAACCGGCGAGTTACGATCCCGTGCRAGGTTAAGCTGAAGAGGCGGAGCCGCAGCGAAAGCGAGTCTGAATAGGGCGTTTAGTACGTGGTCGTAGACCCGAAACCAGGTGATCTACCCATGTCCAGGGTGAAGTTCAGGTAACACTGAATGGAGGCCCGAACCCACGCACGTTGAAAAGTGCGGGGATGAGGTGTGGGTAGCGGAGAAATTCCAATCGAACCTGGAGATAGCTGGTTCTCCCCGAAATAGCTTTAGGGCTAGCCTTAAGTGTAAGAGTCTTGGAGGTAGAGCACTGATTGAACTAGGGGTCCTCATCGGATTACCGAATTCAGTCAAACTCCGAATGCCAATGACTTATCCTTAGGAGTCAGACTGCGAGTGATAAGATCCGTAGTCAAGAGGGAAACAGCCCAGATCGCCAGCTAAGGTCCCAAAGTGTGTATTAAGTGGAAAAGGATGTGGAGTTGCTTAGACAACTAGGATGTTGGCTCAGAAGCAGCCACCATTTAAAGAGTGCGTAATAGCTCACTAGTCGAGTGACTCTGCGCCGAAAATGTACCGGGGCTAAATACACCACCGAAGCTGCGAATTGATACCAATGGTATCAGTGGTAGGGGAGCGTTCTAAGTGCAGTGAAGTCAGACCGGAAGGACTGGTGGAGCGCTTAGAAGTGAGAATGCCGGTATGAGTAGCGAAAGACGGGTGAGAATCCCGTCCACCGAATGCCTAAGGTTTCCTGAGGAAGGCTCGTCCGCTCAGGGTTAGTCAGGACCTAAGCCGAGGCCGACAGGCGTAGGCGATGGACAACAGGTTGATATTCCTGTACCACCTCTTTATCGTTTGAGCAATGGAGGGACGCAGAAGGATAGAAGAAGCGTGCGATTGGTTGTGCACGTCCAAGCAGTTAGGCTGATAAGTAGGCAAATCCGCTTATCGTGAAGGCTGAGCTGTGATGGGGAAGCTCCTTATGGAGCGAAGTCTTTGATTCCCCGCTGCCAAGAAAAGCTTCTAGCGAGATAAAAGGTGCCTGTACCGCAAACCGACACAGGTAGGCGAGGAGAGAATCCTAAGGTGTGCGAGAGAACTCTGGTTAAGGAACTCGGCAAAATGACCCCGTAACTTCGGGAGAAGGGGTGCTTTCTTAACGGAAAGCCGCAGTGAATAGGCCCAAGCGACTGTTTAGCAAAAACACAGGTCTCTGCGAAGCCGTAAGGCGAAGTATAGGGGCTGACACCTGCCCGGTGCTGGAAGGTTAAGGAGAGGGGTTAGCGTAAGCGAAGCTCTGAACTGAAGCCCCAGTAAACGGCGGCCGTAACTATAACGGTCCTAAGGTAGCGAAATTCCTTGTCGGGTAAGTTCCGACCCGCACGAAAGGTGTAACGATTTGGGCACTGTCTCAACCAGAGACTCGGTGAAATTATAGTACCTGTGAAGATGCAGGTTACCCGCGACAGGACGGAAAGACCCCGTGGAGCTTTACTGTAGCCTGATATTGAATTTTGGTACAGTTTGTACAGGATAGGCGGGAGCCATTGAAACCGGAGCGCTAGCTTCGGTGGAGGCGCTGGTGGGATACCGCCCTGACTGTATTGAAATTCTAACCTACGGGTCTYATCGACCCGGGAGACAGTGTCAGGTGGGCAGTTTGACTGGGGCGGTCGCCTCCTAAAGTGTAACGGAGGCGCCCAAAGGTTCCCTCAGAATGGTTGGAAATCATTCGTAGAGTGCAAAGGCATAAGGGAGCTTGACTGCGAGACCTACAAGTCGAGCAGGGACGAAAGTCGGGCTTAGTGATCCGGTGGTTCCGCATGGAAGGGCCATCGCTCAACGGATAAAAGCTACCCCGGGGATAACAGGCTTATCTCCCCCAAGAGTCCACATCGACGGGGAGGTTTGGCACCTCGATGTCGGCTCATCGCATCCTGGGGCTGTAGTCGGTCCCAAGGGTTGGGCTGTTCGCCCATTAAAGCGGTACGCGAGCTGGGTTCAGAACGTCGTGAGACAGTTCGGTCCCTATCCGTCGTGGGCGCAGGAAATTTGAGAGGAGCTGTCCTTAGTACGAGAGGACCGGGATGGACGCACCGCTGGTGTACCAGTTGTTCTGCCAAGGGCATAGCTGGGTAGCTATGTGCGGAAGGGATAAGTGCTGAAAGCATCTAAGCATGAAGCCCCCCTCAAGATGAGATTTCCCATAGCGTAAGCTAGTAAGATCCCTGAAAGATGATCAGGTTGATAGGTTCGAGGTGGAAGCATGGTGACATGTGGAGCTGACGAATACTAATAGATCGAGGACTTAACC
>NZ_JBFTMA010000571.1:0-2938 GCF_056396725.1 Bacillus sp. 05T31 | reverse complement strand
CATATATATCACGGCATTCATCRTCTGTTCTTCCRATTACCGCRATTGTTTTCACATCTTCAGTTTGCAAATGCTGTAATGTCTTTAAAACTTCAGTAAATTGGTCCTCTGCCAGAATTACTTTCACGTCTTCACCGCTACGGAAAACTGGAGTTGCGAGTCCCACTGGAATCTCTGCATTTTTAATTATTTCATTCGCGAATTCAATAATTTCTTTTGTAGAACGATAACTTCTCGTCAATTCATAATAACCTGTTTCTTGGAATACTTCCTTAAAGGCACCCCAGTCTTCAATTCCTTGATAATCATAAATCGCTTGAGATAAATCACCTAATATAGTGAAAGAATTACCTAGTGTAATTTCTTTTAATACATATACTTGGAATGGCGAGAAATCTTGCGCTTCATCAATAACGACGTGATGGAACTTTTGTCCAATTTCAATTCCTGTTATGCGATGTTGTATGTAAATTAAAGCTGGTAAGTCTTCTACATACACTTCTTTTTTACGACAATTCTTTTCTGTTTCTTGAACAAGTTCTTCAGGTAATACTTCGAGTATTTCTTTACTCTTTATCATTGAATTATATAGTGAAATCGGGCTCATTTTCGGCCAAAAATTCATATATGCGTTCAATCTCTTTGTCGCTTCTTTTTTTAGTAATTTTTTCTCGTTTGTTTCTCCAAACTTTTTAAGCTCAATTTCAATCCAGCGCTTCATACGGCCGACTAAACGTTCTCTTCTTTTCTTTAATGGATAGTGTTTATATTCAACCTGCATCCATTTTTTAACGTCTTCCACTGGAATAACAGCTTTATCCCATGCCTCAAAATCTTTTGTTGGCACTAAATCTTTTTCAAATTGAATCATTCTTTCTTCAATAAACGACTTAAATTCCAGCGTGCCTTTCAATTTACCTAGCATAACCTTTTTTTCATCGCGATTAATTGAGAAAGCTTCTTTCAATTTTTCTTCTGTCTGCTTCAGTTTCACCGAACCATCTAACGTACGTAATGCCCAATCTGGAAACGTTGTTTGACTAATATTTCCTACACCTAACTCAGGAAGTACACTTGAAATATAGTCTAAAAACAAACTGTTTGGAGCGAATACGATCATTCTCTCCGCTTCAAGTTGTTCACGATATTCATAAATTAAAAAAGCAAGGCGATGTAAAGCGATCGTTGTTTTTCCGCTCCCTGCAACCCCTTGAATTAATAACGGTAAGTTTCTTTCCGCACGAATAATATCATTTTGCTCCGATTGTATAGTCGAAACGATATCTTTCAATTTATTATCTTTATTCTCACCTAATCGATATAGAAGAAAATCATCAGCATGTGAGACATCTTCATTTCCTTTCACATATGTATCAACAACACGTTCTAGTTCTCTCTTTCGAATCGAAATGTTTCGTTTTAAATAAACATCGCCTTCTACTAATCCGTCTGGTGAATGATAAAATGCTAATTCTTCACCACCGGTAAATGAATAAAACATACTTGCGACAGGTGCACGCCAATCAATTACAATTGGTTTCATCGTATCTTTATCCGAAACACCTACTTTACCGATGTAAATCGGCATTACGTCTTCCTTGCCATCCTCCTGAAAGTCTAATCTTCCAAAATACGGCTCATGTACACCAATACGTAAGCTTTGTCTATTAGACTCCCTCATACTTTCAAGAATTTGCTCTTTAAAATCTTCTCCATAATAAACCGGGATTTTTTCAAGCTGTTCTAATTGATCATCCATCGTACTTAAAGTATCTTTCATTTTTTGTAACTCTTCGTCAAAAATGTTGTTCATTTGATGATTCCCTCCTGTCCGTTCCAATTTTTTCAGTCGAAATATAATTGTATTAAAAATCCATTCATAAAGTCAATATTTTTAGTAAGAATTTTCTAAATTAAAAAAGAGTAGAGATTAATCCCTACTCTTCCTTACTTTAATTCGATATGCCAAACATTCATTTAATGTTGCCAATTCTTTATATTTTCGTTTTTCAAAATCATATGCTCCCCCAGGGAAGAATCCCATAATACTTAAACCAGCTTCAGCACATAGATTGCTAATCTCATCTACCGTATAACATCGTAAAGACTGTGTTACTACATCATTTGGATAATTAGGGTCCCACCAATGATCTAACATTCTTTCATTTATACTATCATATTCATATTTTCGCATAGCTGCACTTAAGGGCATTTCTTGTCCACTTACTTTTTTCCAATACAATGGTTGATAAATATCAATAAGTGCACATCCATCATCCTTCATCCAATTTTTAATCCGTTTTAATAGAATCAATTGCTCATCATCTGTTCCTACACCAAATCCATCTAAATAACTAACAACATCAAACTTTTCTTCAAAGTTAATTTTATAAAAATCAGCGCAATGAATATCTATATTATTAGTAGAATGTTCTTTTGCAAACATAACTAACTCTGGTACAAGTTCAACCGTAGTCATTTTCACTTGTAACCTAGACATCGCCCTTGCAAATCTACCATTTCCTGCTCCTAGTTCTAACATCGCTTGAAATGGATGACCAACTTGTTCTTGAACTTCTTTAGCAACCTGCTCTAACCAGCTTTCTGTATTGATATCGTAATTCGACAGTTCGAATTGTTTTTGGTAAAATTCCTTCACATTTAATTCGTTCATTATTATTCTCCTCCTGCACTAGATTTTTCTGCTACAGGTGAGAAACTAAATTTCTGACACCCATGAAAAAAAACCATTCTTATTTCTCTATATTTACAATTTATCAAAATAATAGGAATTTTGAAAGTACCAATATAAAAAGCAGATAATGGTCGTTTCCACTATCTGCTCTATAGCTGCTTTTATTTTCCTTGTTGATACTCCACCCAATCACCAGAAATGATAACTTTCTTTAGCATCTCTTTATCTTGAGCAATATACACA
>NZ_JBFTMA010000570.1:0-2944 GCF_056396725.1 Bacillus sp. 05T31 | reverse complement strand
TATTGAAAGGAATTTTAGGCCGTATAAATCAGAAGATCCGTCAGAAATAGTTGATATTGGAGCTGTAAAAATAGATGTGAGTACAATGAAGGTTATTGGAGAATTTTCAGAGTTAGTAAAACCAAGTGCCCCATTAACTCGTCATACAACAAAATTAACTGGAATTACAAAGAAAGATTTAATAGGTGTAGGGAATTTCCCTCAAATTATAGAGAAATTTATTCAGTTCATCGGAGAAGATTCWATATTTGTTTCATGGGGAAAAGAAGATTACCGTTTTCTATCTCAAGATTGTACATTATACRGTGTAGAATGCCCATGTATGGAAAAAGAGAGCAGATTTGATGTGCAAAAATTTGTTTTTCAGGCGTATGAAGAATTATTTGAGCATACACCAAGTTTACAATTTGCAGTGGATCAGCTCGGCTTAACGTGGGAAGGGAAGCAGCACCGGGCTTTAGCAGATGCTGAGAATACAGCAAATATCTTTCTGAAAGTATATGGCGAGAGAGATATTAACAAGCGATACAAGAGACATGGTGAGCTTGAACTTGTAAAGAACGGAAAACTAACAGAAAAAGCGAAAAAAAGGATGCGGAAATGGGTGTTTAAAGAACTGAGAAAAAATACAGAGCGTCCTTTTGTATGGAGTGCATTTGAAAGTAGTGACACGTGGGAAAGTATAACGGAAAGATATTATATAAGTGAATCCGCAGTAGAACTTCTGAAAAAACACTTTCCTACTGCGGTGAGAAAAGCGGAGCGGCAGCTTAGGTATTTGGCTGTGATGGAGAAAGTAGTAGAAGAAAGTTAGTAATAAAATTTATTTTATTCATATGTACAACTAGACTTCAGGATTAAGTTGCTGAAGTTTAGTTGGAAAATTCACGGCTTGTCCTGTATTGTTAATGGAATATTTTGTTGTTTTTAGTACGGATATACATAGAAAAGAGTGTAGTTTAATGGAAGCAATCTTTAACATTTTAACCGTTTTAGTTTTTTTGATAATATTTACCACACTATTTGCACTAATTACACTTCCTTTCATAGCAAAGAAGAAGAATTGGAAAAATCTTAATATATCTTTAGCTCGTGGTGTATTAAAGATTAAAATCGAAGAGTAAGGTAAGAGTCTTATACAAGGGAGGTGTGATAGTGATAGACTTGGAAATCAAAGATGTCACCGTACAGATGGAATTAAATGGTGTCTTTTGGAATGAGGATGGAATTGCTGAAATGATGGTGACTACAAAAGCGGAGCATTCTCTTATTCTTCATCTAGTAGTTGACTTAGAAAGTAAAACGATTCGTGCGATGAATGCCGAGATAGTGGGTGGGTTCTGTCCTCTATGTAAACAGAAAAGGAACGAATGTAGTGAACTTAATGACGTGCAAAATAAAATGGATATTTTAGAAGAAGCCTACGATTGGGTGAGAGAGCATCCGGAATATCGTTTTCAATTATCTTTTTACGAGTACAATAAATTTGAGGTAGTAAAGTGAAATTTTCATGTTAACAACATACATAATGACTAAAAGGAAAAACACCAAAAACTTATAGAAGGACTTGGTCAACTAGAAATATTGAAGTAGATGTCTCTCATGGAAATACGCTTGTACAACAAGGAAGGAATCTGCTTGATTCTACAAGAAATGTCATCTTGGAGCAAAAATATTTTTAAAAATAAGCATATTTGTTATAAAGAAGAAAAACCGATTCTTAGTAGAATCGGTTTTTAATATAAATGTCAACTATGTCCCAAATAAAAGAGCGCTTGTTAATAGAGCTCAGTAAAAATAGGTATATGGAAGCATTTATTCAATCCCATTCGGATCATAAGAATACTGCTGTTTATTCTCAATCCGCTCAATTACGTCTTGTAATTCATCCGGCTTCAAAAACTCAATTGGAGAGAAGCCTTTCTCAAACGTAAGTGTATCAGCCTCAATCATTAATACATATCGGTCGTTTACCTTTGCAATATGTATTAGGTCTCCGAAATCAGCAAGCAAAGCCTTCACAGAGATATGATCTGCTTTTAGCTTTAATTCCACTTCAGGGGCGTGCTCGACGATTTGAGCGGTAGCTTCCATTACTTCTTCTGTTGAAAATTGTTCCATAATTTCGCGTTTCGGACTGGCAGCCCATACTTCCATCGCTTGGTCGAACTGTTCACGTTCTTCAGTACCTTCTTCAAATACATCTTCAATTTGGTCGTATACCATGTCCATTACTTGTGTTTTCATAATTTCAGGCATAGAGCGTTCGTATTCGACGAATTTTAAGAAGTCTTCAAAGTAGCGGGCGTGTGATGCTTGGTGTATTTTTAGTTCGCCAGGCTCCACCATACCTTCTTCAGGCATGTATGGGTACTGGATAGATTTCATATTCTTTGTTGTGATGGCCATTTCAACGTTACGAATAAGTGTTGATTCATCAGAAATGGAAGCAACCTTTGGTTCGAAGTCACATTTCATTACGAATACGAATGGATCATCAAAGTATTTGCGTAGTTTTGCTTGAGCGATTAAAAATACACCACCACGTACAGCGCTTGTGTCAAGGTATGTATAAACGAGAGGTTCGCTCATATCTTTGAAGTTTTCTTTTGTTTCTGCAAAACGAATACGATTAAATAAGTTGTAATGAGGGTTTGAATCGAGTTCGTGCCCTTCTTCTACAATAAAGCRACCAATCTTTGTTGGGGCTTGTTCTGTTTTTGCGTGACGTTCTACTTTTCGCTTTGAAATTTTTAATAATTCACCATTCAAAAATTCTTTTAAAGAGCTATCTTCATACTCTTCAGCGTCTAATGTTTGAAAATGTTTGTAGCGTTTATCAACTGCTTCACCTTTTCCTTCTACTTGTACTACATAAAAGGAAAGAAAATTTATTTCAAAATCCATATTTATCACCTTGTTTCATTTCGTTAACTCTTATCAG
>NZ_JBFTMA010000569.1:0-2945 GCF_056396725.1 Bacillus sp. 05T31 | reverse complement strand
TGGTAATACCTCGTAAAACCTTTTTCCCATAAAAATTTCTGCGGATACGTAAAATTTAGAAGGTGTTCCTGCTTTATAATCTATAATTGTTCCATCAGCTTCTGTTAAGAAACATAAATCTGGTAAAGCTTTAAAAATCAGTTCCAATTCAGATGTTTGTTGTTTTAACTGTTCTTCTATTGCTTTTAAATGGGTAATATCTACACCAACTGCCCAGTAACTAAATCCACTTACTGGAAACTGATCTGATATATTAGACCACATTATCGTTTTGATTTCACCATTTTTACACGTTAAGCGCATTTCCCAATCTCTGAAATTTTTTCCCCTAATCAAGAATTTATTTTGTATTTGTTGACGATAATTATGGTCGGGATATAATAATTGAAGTGCGTTTGGGTTACCAATGATTTCTTCGGCTTTATAACCTGTTACAATTTCACATTCACGATTCCATAATACAAAATCTCCATTATAATCTAGCGCATCAACCATAACAGGCATATTTTGTAAAATTGTAAATAACGCCTCTTCTTTGCGAGAAAGCAAAGACGTATTTTTACTTTGAATCGTATTTACGGATCCATCTATAATAAGATTAGAAAGCATTTCAAAGTATTTTTGACAATTGAAAATTTCACTTTTTTTAGACCACACAACAAAAGAACCTAAATGAAAATCATATAAGAAAATGGGGATTTCTATCTTTGGAAGTTTACTCTTTTTCACTTCATTCATTCCGAATGAAAAAACACATTCTTTTTCAGCATCAAGAAGTTGATGTGATATGTTAGTTAATTTATAAAATTGTTCTGCCATGGTTGCTATTGTACTCACATCAATAAGTTCCATTAGCCGAGCATTCATTCCTTTTTCACCTCAATATGTAAAATTAATACAAATTTTAAAATTCATACTTCTCCATTATACGGATAATGTCCGTACAGGTATATAGTGATAGCATAATTATTCAAATAAATTTTATTTTTCAATTAAAACAGAAAAACATTGGATGTATTAAAATACAAAGTTCATAAAATATTCACAAATATTTGAAAAAAATAAACATTTATCCCAATATATTCTATATATTAACTGTAATAAGGCTTCTATGAGACTCATAGAATACCTTACCCCTAATAAAAAGAAAAAAAGAATAAAATTTAGATTCTTTTTTTCTTTTTATTACATTACATACTTATATAAAGCATATGCAACGCCATGTTCTTCATTTGATAGCGTTTCATACTGACAAATTGCCTTTATTTCATCTACTGCATTCCCCATTGCAATTGATATATTTGCTTTTTCCATCATGGAAACATCATTTAGACCATCACCTATTGCTACAGTATTTTCAACTGGAATATTCAAGTGTTCTGCTAAAGTGTATAATCCATTTCCTTTTTGAGCGTTGTATTGGTTAATCTCTAAATTATGCCAATATGAAGATGTAATTGCTAAATCTGTATTATATAAAAACTTTTCTTTTAATTTTTTTAATTTCTCTATGTCATAAGAAAATGGTAAAAGTTTATGCACATATAAATCACTTTCTACAATCTCCTTACAACTTTCAACATGATGAAATGCTGTATGCTCAATATATAATGCGGCAATCGTTTCTAGCTCTTGTAAATCGACATCTAAATTGGATTTCTTCACATTCTCAATTTCATTAAGTACACTTTCAGTTCCGTAATGAGGTACATATACTCCTTTATCAGTATAGAGCTGATAATACATACCACTTTCTTCAAGATATTCCACAATTTCAAGTGCATGGATGTTTTGAATTGGATATCTCTTCATCATTTTCTTATCTTTATAAATAAGGGCACCATTTTCCGCAATAATTGGACACTCTAAATTAACTTCTAACAATAATCGTTCAATATCAACGATAGAACGCCCTGTACAAATAGCTACAACATGGCCTGCTTCCTGACATTTTCGAATTGCTTCTGCATTTTCTTTACTTATCATTTTATTACCGGAAAGAAGGGTTCCATCTAAGTCAATTGCTATTAATTTCATTATTTCTTCACCACTTTCTATAAATACACGAGWTYTWWTTAAMWAAAAGGTATCGTTTTCATATCGAGCTCGTTAAGTACTTCTTATTTATAATTTATGAAAAGCGTTTCAGGTCAAGAAATAATTAAAAATAAAATCAAAAGCTTTTCTCTTTAAAGAAAAGCTTTTGATTTTAAACTATGAACTATAACTAATATATTTTGTCTCACACATATACACATTCTTTTCTTCAGTTGGGACATATACTTTAAACTTTTCTAAACGTTTTCCGTAAATATGAATCGTGACAACGCTTTCACATTCAGCTATTTTAAGAATATGACAATCAGCTGGTGGAATGACTTTATCTGTTTCTCCTTCTCCCAAATAAAGATTTCCTGTATGGGTTAAATAAACAAGTGAATTTTCAAGCTGCTTAGTTTGTATAAAGTTCTGCACCATTATCCTTCCTGAAAAAACGCCTTCTACTCCCCATGTACCATCATGATCATGTAAAGGTGTAGATTGTCCATCTTTCCATACAAGAGCTAATACTTCAAATCGCTTTAAAGGATCTTCATATAACAAGTGTCGTGCATATTGAGCCGAATTCGCCTTCTGTTTTTCTAGCGGAAGCCATGTTTTTTTTTCTAAAAGTTCTTCTAGTAATTTTTCAATCGCACAAACAATTTGATCTTCTAATAAATTACTATCAATTAAATCCGTTACAGCTTTAATAAATGTTTGAAACGTTTTACTTCCATTACACGTTAACATAAGCATCCTCCTCCACTCTTCTTTCACACACTTCCATACTAAATAGACCACTAAAAATTTACAATTGAGAAATAAAAAAACAAGGTACAGTAATTTTGTACCTTGTTGAACGTTTTACCTAGTTTTCAAAAGAATAGGTAAGTATTTTAATG
>NZ_JBFTMA010000568.1:0-2971 GCF_056396725.1 Bacillus sp. 05T31 | reverse complement strand
TTCAAACAAGAATTAGCAAAGTATATAGAATACTATAATCATAAAAGAATTAAGGCAAAATTAAAGGGTATGAGCCCGGTACAATACCGGGCTCATACCCTAGAGGCTGCCTAATGAAACGACCTGTCTAACTTTCGGGGGTCACTTCATTAAACGCCACGACTTTTTATATTAATTCGTACTAATTCCTCTCGCTGYCCAAATWCGATCGATTTCCGCGGCATGTTGTCCGCCGTATAAAAGAGCATCTGCTTGCTTAATCGCTTTCGCTCCATCACGGAATTTCGCATTTGGCGTTAATGACCAATGTGATTGTAAAATAATTTTTGTTGCTACATCACGTCCAAAAGATTGCGCCATTTCGTATTGACCTTGAGCCCAAATTTCCCCATCATTATGCACTTCATTCGTTATATCTTTCGGGTATACTTTATTCGTATCTAATCGGCGTAAGCACGTCGGATCTGAACTAGAATAAGCAGCCGCATCCCATTCTCCAATACATGCTTTCCCGTATCCTGTTGTCGATACTGCATCTTCATAAGTAGCACCTAAGAAGTCTCCAAATCCTTCTCCCATCGCTCCACCTTCTGGTGAACTTCCGAAGCCTGGCACTTGATTATCTTGAATAGAATGACCATATTCATGCGCAATAATGCCAGCATCTTCTGCATCATCTACTCCGCCAGTACCGAAAGTTAAAGCTTTCGTTGATGGAGAATAGAATGAATTATCGTCAGTTGTACCATTTACATTCACTTTAATCGAACGTTTATTAATATTTTGAAARCCTAATCCTTGAATGTAACGCTGTAATGTATCAATATGATAATATGACATAACATCTTCAAAACTATCATTTGCACGTGTATAGTTAAATTGTAAGYTTGTAGATTTCGTCTTCGCTTTTGAAGAAATCGTAACATACTCACCAATTAAAAATCCTGTACCATCTAAACCTTTTAACGTAACAGTTTTCAATTGATTCGTTAATGCTGTTGAATCTGCATCATTATTATCTTTTAACCCTGCTAAACTTCCACTAGATACGACAGGGTTAGGTAAAAATACTTTTCCTGTTCCTTCTGCTTTTCGGTTTATATCAACTTTTTTAATTAACTTTCCATTTTCCGCATCAATGAATGTTTCCCATGCACCGAATGGATTATTAGAATGGACTACCACTTTATATACAGGAATAGCGACTCCCTCTTCAACAATATATCCGAATTCTTTTTCTGTAGGAGCCCATAAGTTTTGCTCACTTTCTCCTCCAACATACGCCATCGATTTTTGTTCTGCATCTTTTTCACTAATTTTTTTCGTAACTTCCTTCACACCTGTAACAGGCTGATAATCAGAAACCGCAAGTAAGCCTTTTCCCTCTCCGTTAAGAGTAACTGTAATTTGTTTTGAAAATACAGGCGCACCATTGACCACTTGTTGGAACCTAACATATGAAGCTACTGATGTTTCTGTTGTAGAAATATATTGTAAGTCTGAAAGGTCTGCCTTCAATCCATATTCCGTAGCATGTCCTTTTAAATATTCAATTGCTTTTTTCTGTGGTGAATAAGCTTCTAGCTTTACTTGCTGTTGTTTTTCCAGTGCTGAAACAGTAGAAATTGTCCCCATTACTAATGGCACAGTCATTGCCATTGCCACCATTTTTTTGTTTAACATAAAACCACTCCCCCTAATAAATTGAAAACTTTACCCCATTCCTATAAGGCTATTCCTGTCCACAAGTAACGGAATAAAGTGAATCTACGAGTAATTCTATACAAACAATTCTATTACCTTTACATTTTGGGTAAGTGAAATTTTCTCAATATTTATGTGTAAAACGAGAAAAATACTGTAGAAATATATTTCTTTTGTAAATTTCTTTACCTTATGCTTTTTAAAGTAATGTATAAAAAAATAAGTTATTTTTTACCTAACGATAGGTTGAAAATAATATTAATGAATGATACGATTTATGTAACCTTTTTTATTAGGAGGACTTATCATGAGCAAAAGTGAAGAAACACTCTCTTCCATAGTCGAAGCAAGTTATCGACTATTTGCCGGTCACGGCATTGCCAAAACGACCTATACAATGATTGCTGAAGAAGTTGGTATTGCCAAGCCATCTATTTATTATTACTTTAAATCTAAAGATGCATTAATTGAAAGTATTTTTAATGAATTATGTGCAACGATGCAGTTCTCCTCATTCTTTCATACAGAAGAATTTACGAAAGAGAATTTCATTGAGAAATGTGTTGAAATTGGCTTTAAAATGATAGACGAACAACAGAAAGATCCTTATTTTAATCGTGTATTACAAGAATATGTATTACTATCTTCAAGAAACGATATGTACAAAGATCGATTACTAACTGTACAAACAGAATATTTAAACGGATTTGAATCACTCCTAACAAAAGCAAATGAACTTCAACTCATTCAAAATAAAAATCTAGTTTCAAAAGCTCATATGTTAGCATTAGTTCTTGATAATATTGGGAATTTTATGATGTTACATTTAGATATGGATTATAAACAAATATGGATTGAAGCTGTAAATAGCATTTTTGAAAGCAGGGATTGAAGTGAATACAAAAAAGCGCATTATCGGCTTAGATTTTGCTAGAGCGTGGGCAATGTTTGGAATGTTACTAGTTAATTTCATGGTGATAACAGGGGCGGAAGGAAATGGACCTCCTCTGTTAAAAACCTTTATGACACTTTTTGAAGGTAGAGCTTCTGCCTTGTTTGTTATACTTGCTGGGATTGGCATAACTTTAATGACTAAATCATCTGTTGCTAGCCAAGAGAAAATAAAAATCAATACCAGCCGCATATTGATTTGGAAACGATCACTATTCTTATTTATTTTAGGATTATTATTGTATGTAATGGAATGGACGGGTGATATTTTACACTACTACGGCGTTTACCTTTTCATCGCTGCATTACTAATTAC
>NZ_JBFTMA010000567.1:0-2976 GCF_056396725.1 Bacillus sp. 05T31 | reverse complement strand
GTATAAATGGAGCAGCGTATAGTACTCTAATTATTTATATAATGATTTGTATCGCAAATCATATTTATATTAGAAAAGATCYTTCCTATCCAATAGCTATAGGGAAATTTTTGGCTGTGATTGGAGTATCTAGTATTTTAGGTATAGCATTATACTTTGGGTCTACATTAATCAATGTGACAGATTCCAGGATTTTAGCAATGATATATAGTGCTGTAGCGCTAAGTATAGCTTCAGTGTTATATGGCATATGTGCATTGAAACTAAACTGGATATCGAAAGAACAAATTCCATTTTTACGTAAATAAAATCGTTGATTATAGAAAATGAACAATATTATACATGGGTATGACTTGTTAGATGTTTGTGAAAGAAATCAATTTGAAGTTATCAAACCTTTCTCGGCAAGGAATGGATAACAATTTGTTTAATTACAAAAAGAGTTGATTGCGAAATGTTGGAGGAGATTAAGAGTGCGGTTAGTTTTATCAGGATATTATGGTTTTTATAATGTTGGGGACGAAGCAATTTTGCAATCAATTATTAAAGCGCTACATGAAGAGGATCCTACTCTTGAGCTTGTTGTACTTTCAAATGACCCCGACTATACAAGAAAAATGTACGGTGTAGAAGCAGTAAACCGATGGGATATAAGAGCGATTTACCGAGAAATAAAGAGAAGTAATGGTTTAATTAGCGGAGGCGGAAGTCTCTTACAAGATAAGACGAGTATTAAGAGTATTTTATACTATACGGGTATTATGCGGCTTGCCCGTTTTTTGAAAAAGCCGTATTATATTTACGCCCAAGGAATCGGACCTATTACGAAGAAGCAAAATCGTTTATTAGTGAAATGGCATGTATCAAAGGCTGAATATATATCAGTACGTGATGAAGACTCTTTTTTGTACTTAAAAGAAATTGGTATTAAGAAAGACATCGAACTTGTTCCAGATCCAGTATTAGCTTGTCAGCCAGAAGAAAAGAAATCCGATTGGCTTCAAAAACATGCGCTGCAAGGAAAGGTCGTTGCGGTTAGTGTAAGGTACTGGGATGCAAAAGAAGATTATATGAAGAAGTTAGCAGATACGCTGAAAAAGCTTAAGCAAGAGGGATATCATATTTTATTTGTACCGATGCATGGACCATTTGATCAAAATGCATCAAGGGATATCATTAATTTGATGGGAGAAGAAGCGCACATGCTCCCTTATAAAATGGATATTCATGAGAAAATCTCTATTTTATCAGAATGCTCTCTTTTAATAGGAATGAGACTGCATGCTCTTATATTATCGGCAGTTGCAAACACGCCTATGATTGGAATTTCATATGATCCAAAGATCGATTCGTTTTTACAACAAGTAAATCAGCCGATTATTGGGAATGTGGATGGAGACTGGACGACAGAAACATTACATAGTATGGCGATTAAACAATTAGAGCAGACAGAATATGTACAGGAAACGTTAGGACAAAGGGTAGAGGAATTGCGAGAGCAAATTTCCATAGCGTCCAAATATATTATTAGTGACTTACAAGAAAAAGAGTCTATAAAAAGAGGAATGGAATTTTAGGATTAGAGGCCATTCCTCTTGTAATTAAATAGCTGAGTAGAAAGAAGAACAGGGATCATCTGTTCTTTTTTTGTTATGTAAGTAAGAATTTGAAAGAGAAGCGTATGAAAGAAAAAATAAAATGTCGACAAAAAATATAAAAATGTAGAATAATGTCGAAAAAACAAAAGATTCGAGTTTTTATTTCCCTTGAATATGTATGTTTTCAAGGTAGTCTAATCTTAAAATCTTAACATTAGGATATCAATAATATAGGTATAAAGCGTTTTATATAAAAGTACTGGGATAATGAGGTGGGTTTTGTTCGAAAAAATGAATTTGGAAATAATGTCGAAAATTAGATAAACATCGTGTCGGTTAATGTCGTAATATCTTTATACTCAGATATTGAAATTGCAAACGTTTTTCTGCTATAGTTGTAAATGGTTATACAAATATTGCTCAAATGTAGTTCTGATGCATTGTTTCGTACATTTAAAATATTCTGATTTTATAATCGGGTTATTTAAATTAAAAGTCGAAAAAATGAACATTAGAATTACGAAAATTCACTTTTTTGTCGAATTTAAGAATTTAAATTCGAGTAAAAACGGTGTAATATGTTTATTATTCTATATTGTGGAATCATTTCTATATATAGGATCTTAACTACATTTATATTTACTAGTTTCAACATTAAATAGAATATCTATTTAAAACATTATGGAACTAGTATTACATTCCTGAAGGAGGAAATATATAAAATGGCAAAGACTAACTCTTACAAAAAATTAATCGCTGGTACAATGACAGCAGCAATGGTAGCAGGTGTTGTTTCTCCAGTAGCAGCAGCAGGTAAAACATTCCCAGACGTTCCAGCTGGTCATTGGGGAATTGATTCTATTAACTACTTAGCAGACAAAGGCGCAATTGCAGGTAATGGCACAGGAATGTTCGAGCCTGAAAAAGAAATCACTCGTGCAGAAGCTGCTACAATGATGGCTAAAATCTTAAACTTACCAATCGATCCAGATGCTAAACCATCTTACACTGACGCTCAAGAGGGCTGGGCTGCTCCAATTATCGCAGCTGTAGAAAAAGCTGGTGTAGTTAAAGGTAAAGGTAACGGCATATTCGATCCTAACGGAAAAATCGACCGCGTTTCTATGRCAGCAATGCTTGTACCAGCTTTCAAATTAGACACTAAAGTAACTGGTACTCCAGAAACTAAATTCAAAGACTTAGAAACTAGCTGGGGTAAAGACAAAGCTAACATCCTAGTTGAATTAGGAATTTCTGTAGGTACTGGCGGCCAATGGGAGCCAGATAAAATTCTAACTAAAGCAGAAGCAGCACAATTTATTGCTATGACTGACAAGAAGTTCGGACAAAAATCAGAAGCTAAAGTTGAGTCTATTAA
>NZ_JBFTMA010000566.1:0-2976 GCF_056396725.1 Bacillus sp. 05T31 | reverse complement strand
AATCTACATCAAAAAGATAACCCCGTTCTAAATTTAGGACGGGGTTAAAAATATAGTTGTTTAATTTTTRAWGTAARATATTTACTACACTAAAAAATATAAYAATAAAGTCRTTTGAAAATCTAARTTTTATTCAACATTAGCTACCGTTTTTTGAAAAGAAAAAATATTGCTTTTTAAAAAATTGATAACATATATTTCTTTCTCTTTGTTCAATTTAACCTTATTTTTCTAACAATAAGGCTATAGTTTGACTTCCTCCGTTCCCAGTTTCACCAGAAACATCATCGTAAATTTCTTTTACAGTAAACCCTACAGCGGTTACCTCTTTGATGAATAATTCTTTTGTGAAGAATTGATACCAAATGTTGTAAGTTTCTATTTTGTCAGCGGTTACCACTGTTGTTTGTTCTAATGTTACTCTATCAGGATATTGAAGATTTCTACCGATAGCTACATAGCAATCCTTTGACCAGAAACCACCATTTTCATTAATACTCCAATATTGTTCTTCCTTGAACTGATCAAATTTTTTTTGAGAGAAAACATCCAATAACAACTTTCCACCATTCTTCAGACTGTTCCAAATGTTAAAAAGTAATTTACTACGATTTTCAGGCGCAAGAGCACCATAGTCACAATATATCAATAGGGCCAAGTCATAGATATTTGAATCATTTAATTCCAAATAATTTTCATAGCGATATCCAATATCATAATCTAACTTTTTTGCTTGTTCTTTAGCATAACGAATTGAGTTTTCAGAGAAGTCTATCCCTGTTACCGTATAACCTTTTCTAGCTAATCGCTCACTATAAAGACCTGGACCACAACCTAAGTCTAGTACTTTTTGATAAGATTTTTTGGGAGCTATTTGTTGGATAAAATCAATAGATTTATCAATAAACTTAAAACTCCTACTAGCTCCTTCAGTATCAGGGCTTAAATGAGCTTCTAATAATTTTTTAGCAATATAAGAATCTTGCCAAAAAACATTATCAGTTTGTTCGAATCGTGAAGGTACCTGCAATTGGTTTAATAAATTATTCATAAAAACTTCCTCCTAAAAATTTTTAAACACAAAAAACCGCAGAGCTTTACTCTGCGGTTAAAAAAGAGAATAAGTCCGTAGAGTAAAAAATCAAATGGGCATACCGAATAAACACATAAAAATGCGTATTTCAGTTTGCTTCAAATTGATTTATTTACTCTTTTCCAGTCATAACAAAGTTCGCGAAAATCAAACTTCTGCTATGCCGAACTTCTTCACCTATCCTTTTAGTGTTTGTATAAATATAACAGACAATAAACTACGAGGTCAACTACTAGTTTAACCCATTATTCAAGGATATGACCCGATTGTTGAATAGAATGACTTGCATTTTTTAACAACTTTATTTTAATTTAAACAACTTTTTTGTCACTTTTTAACAACTACTAAATAGAGGCTACTAGTTAATTTATGTAAGAAGAGGTGTGATAATGTATGAATCTATCATTGGCCTGAAAGTTAAGAAAGTTTTGCTTTTCACTTTAGCTAATACATTTGCTTTTGTAGTATCCAAAAATGCATAATACAACTCGCCACCTGTGTATTCAGATTGAAATGAAACTTTCTTCTTTTCTTTCTCATCTCCATCCCCAGGAGCAGATTGCGTCGGTCCACCTGGTGGTGTCAATTCTTTCTTCGCATTTGGAGTTATATAAGCTTCAACATTCGTAAGATAGGATTCTCCTTTACCGGTGTCATATGTCCGGAAAGCTTTAAGAAATCGTTCTGCAGCTTCCTTTACTTGTTGTTGATTGTTACTCTTTAGAGCTGATAACTCCTTTTTCGTATCATTGTATTGTGCCTCCACCTTTTCCACTTTTTTCGTTAATTTTATATTATCAGTTTTAAGTTTCTCATTATCAGATTGATATTTTATTAAAAATCCTACGCTAGCTATTAATAAAATTGCTATTATAATGGTAATTTTATTCATCATTTACCTCCTTTTCGCAGTTTCATAAGTTGCTAGGTGTTACATGCATTATTATCTAACTACACGACCATATCCATTATTTTTACCCTTATAAAGTAGTTGGCGAAGAATTTCCTGATCAAAAAACATTTGAATCCTATAATAATGAGAATTTTTCAACTATCGAAGATTGGCGTCGCAATAATGTAAATGAACTCGTAAAAGGTTTAAATACTGCTATAAAACAAGAAAAATCATACGTAAAATTTGGCATTAGTCCATTTGGTGTATGGCGAAATATAGCTGACGATCCAACTGGCTCTAATACAACCGCAGGTCAAAGAAACTACGATGACCTTTATGCTGACACACGTGAGTGGATACAAAAAGGGTACATTGACTACATTACACCTCAAATATATTGGAATATAGGTTTCACACCTGCTGCATATGATATATTAGTAGATTGGTGGGTAAAAGAAACAAATAACAAACCGATTCACCTATACATCGGTCAAGCGGCCTATAAAATTAATAACAACTCTGTCTCTGCTTGGTCTGATCCAGAAGAATATCCAAAGCAAATCGCTTTAAACCATCAATATCCACAAATAAAAGGTAGTATGCATTTCAGTTTAAAAGATATAAATAACAATCCACTTGGAATTAAAGATAGACTCTCAAAAGACATATATAAACACCCTGCATTAATTCCACCTATGCCTTGGCTTGATCATGATCCACCAAAACAACCTACTTTAAAAGGTGCCATTCCAAGAGATGAAGGTATTGCTTTAGGCATAATTGATGATAGAGATAATGACTCTGCTTATTATGCGATATACCGTGTGAATGGAAAGAATGTAGTTGATATTCAAGATCCGAAGAATTTACTTACTACTGTAAGGAAGACACAATGGGCAGAAATTTTTGTGGATAAAACAGCTTTATCTGAGGAGACTTATACTTATGTGGTGACAGCTTTAGATCGACTTCATAATGAGAGTATTTC
>NZ_JBFTMA010000565.1:0-2984 GCF_056396725.1 Bacillus sp. 05T31 | reverse complement strand
TCTAAAGTAAGGGGCTGTTTAAAATCGTCTTTTCCTCCAGAAACTATAACAAATGTAGCAACACCTTCGGGTTTATCATTATCACGAATACCTACATCATTTAATTTTTTACCTGCTGCCATAAGTTCAAAAGGAAGACGGTCATCTGAATCATGGATAAATGATAGTCTCCCTTCATGTTTAATCTCAGGGTTTTCCTCTTGTTGCCCATTAATTTTACCATCACTTTCGAGCTCTAATCCTGATGTATCAAATTCAAATGGTACTAAACTTCCGTCAGCTTTTTCCATTCTATAATGAAATGATATACGTGAATCTGCGATATATAATTCTTTGAAATGTACAGTAATACCTTGATCTGTAATTTTTTCATCAATAGGAATATATTTACCATTCTTCATCATATCTTGTGTGACACCATTTTCATCTTGTATTCCTTCATTTACAACTTTATCATTTGTAATTGCATCAGAAAAATATGAGGCAACATTTGTAGCCGCTACTTGTACTTGTGGAATCATTGCTGTTGTGAAAAGTGCTGCTGCAGCTACTGCTGTATACATGAAACGTTTTGATTTTTTACTCATGTTTGTAAAGAGTCCCTTCTTATGTTGTTTTTTGTGATTTATATTAGAAACATTGTCTAGCTTGGAACGATTTTCAAATGTTTTCCATGCTTGTTCTATATCAATTTTGATTTCTTGTGGTGAATTTACAGATTCTTCATCTAGTATTACGTTTTCCCATTGATTTAATTTGCTGATTTCTACTAATAAATCTTGGCATGCTTCACATGTATCTAGGTGCTTTGTGAATTCCTTTCTTATATCATGAGAAAGTTCTCCATCAATATATGTTTGAATAAATCCGATATCATAACATTTCATTTGTTATGCCTCCTCCATTTGTTTATAAATCTTGCGAAATTTCATTTTGGCTCGGACCAATAATGTTCCAATAGAAGATATTTCAATTTGAAGTATTTCTGCAATTTCTTTATATTGGAAACCAGAGAATTTCATTAGTAAAAGGGTTCGTTCTCGATCATTCATTTTATTTAGTATCGTTTGTACCTTTGTAATTTCCTCTTTTCTTATCCAATCATCGTCTAATGATGAAACATTTTGTACTTCATGGTATTGTATTTCTTTATCAATCTTCGCTTGTTGCCTTTTTTCAGATCGCAAATGGTTATAAGCTACATAAGTAGAAGATTTAATCAACCATCCAGGTATGTTTTCAATTACTTTCCAGTCGCTACGATATAATTGTAAAAACACTTCTTGTGCTAACTCTTCAGCGATAGATTGATCTTTAACAATCCATATAATCTGTTTCACAGCATAAGCATAGTACTGCTTAAATAAATCTTCAAAAGGCATATCAGAAGCATGACTTTCTTCATTTTCTATGGTTAACATGTTAGTTTAAACCTCACTTTCAATTTGATGCCTGTATTATAGAGAAACCAGAAAAACGGATTTTGTGACAGTTTTTCTGGTTATTTTTTTATTATGTACTAAAAAAAGCATTCATCTGATTAAAAGATAAATGCCAAAAGGGAAATGAAAACATAAAACTATAACTCTTGCAGTAGTTTTCTATTAATGGGGTACCGCCACATCGCTATCAAGCTAATAAAAAGAAATGCCCCTTAGAATGAAAAAAACGCCATCCTTTCCTATGATTCTACAGAAAGAATAACGTATTTTTTCATTTTAGGGGAATAATTAATCTCTTAAGTTGATGAGCATGCAGCAAGCCCCTTTAAAGGTAATATTGTGGTACCAGGCTGCCCTCTATACTGAAAAGGTAATATCACAACTCAAACTGCTATATTTATTTCCTGTCGAATACACTCTTTTTTATTAGCACGTTTCCATAAATATATGGTGTAGAAGAATAAAATTGCAATAATAATATATGCAAAAAGCGACGAGGCTTGAACATTCCCCATAAAATTAAAGAAATTATTAAAAGTGTGGAAAGTAATGGGGATAATAATTGATTGCTTATTTACGATAAGTAAGGACAGAACAAGTCCAACTAAAAATGCATATATGATTTGTAAAATGGTATCTTCAATAGACTGCCCACCAATTAGTTGTAATAAATGGGTGATACCAAACAAAAAACTTGAAATCAAAACTGATTTTTTTATCCCCTTTGAAAACAACATTTTGAGCATAAATCCACGAAAAAAGATTTCCTCAATAAATGCAACAACAAAAAATTGCATGATAAACATAAAAAATAAGTCAGATACCGATGTTGTGTTTAATCCTTTATTACCAAGTAGTATTACTAATAGAACAAGCACTAATGGGGAATTTAATAAAATGGTATTCTTCATTGAATTATTTAACTTAATATCAAAGAAATAGAATTTCCACTTGTTCTTTATTGTTAAATATATTAAAATTCCCACTGCTAAAGGAACAAGTCCAATAAATTGTAATACTGGACTGGATGGCTTAGTAATAATTTGATAGGCCCCGTTAAGCGTGTAAAAAATCATTAATAAAAATTCTAACCCAATAATTTTTAAAACAATATTCTGATTTACCTTCATCTAGAATCCTCCCCTATTTATCGATTTGAGCATTTTTCTTTTGGATTACTGCACTGTTACTATTTATAGATTAATAGTAACTTATTAATTCATCAAATAATTTACTGATTTTTCAAAAAAATATAGTATAAAACACTTTATTGTCCTCATGATAAGGTAAACAAATACCTCAAACGAGAAAATTGATCTCTTCAAATTGAAAATATATAAAATTCCTTTTTGGGGGTTTTATATATTTTTTTAGTTGATGGCGATGTGGGGAGACCCCACATCCATCAACTTAAGGTATCTTTTTATACAAAATGTGGTTTTTTCACGTAGTCTTTTATTATCTTTTATAGATAGCATAAAAGTAGGCACATCAAATAAACCCTGACGGGTTTTAAATTTTTCGCTATGCTACCTGATGGGC
>NZ_JBFTMA010000564.1:0-2991 GCF_056396725.1 Bacillus sp. 05T31 | reverse complement strand
TCTTAAACCATCCTTATCATAAATATATAACAGTACTATCCCCTCCCTATTGAAAAGGAGGTTTCACAAAATGAATCAAGATATATACACTTACCTACACCAACTTCAGCAAGCTCTCCAAATACAGCAGCAAACTATTCTAAATCTCGAAGAGCAAGTTCGCCTACTACAAGAAGAGCTTAATGAGTTAAAAAGTCGCCCCTCCTCTTCTATAGGAAAAGTGGAATATAAATTCGATCAATTAAAAGTAGAAAATTTAAACGGTACTTTAAATATTGGCTTGAATCCATTTTCAACAAAAGGACAACAAATTGAAGATTTTCAAGTAGATACAGAAACATTAAAAGTAAATCCTGAAACAGAAATAAATCCAGACTTTTATCAAGGTATCCTTCAAGAAATGCATCGCTATTTAGATGAAGAAGCATATAGTCGAATTCTCCATTTTGAACAAGAAGAGAGAACGCCGCTTGATGAGATGTATCGACAAATGATGGTGGATGACATAAAAAAACAGATGGAACATAGACTTCCATATTATTTATCACAAGTTCAATCGTATGAGGGTATTTCCACAGATCCCGATTATTTACGAGACGTCATTATTCAAGCGATGAAACAAGATATTGACAAAGCCTTTCTTTCCTTTATTCAACACATACCAGGCAATTTCCGAAAGGAGTAAGTATGTATGAATTTAAATGTTGTGAACCGCGAGTTAAAAGTAGGGCAGATTAAAATGAACGGGGTTTCTTCTTCCGCATTATTTTTAATTGGAGATGCAAACTTCCTCATCCTTTCTTCTATTCTTGATACACCATTCGAATCCGTTACAGAGGGACCATTTGTACCATTAGTAACAGATGTCCCTTCGACTCCAGGTTGAGGAGAGGAAAAATTATGCTTCGTCATATTTCAATTGTACAAAATGTTTCTATCATTTCTATGGGGATTGCAGCTGTCTTCCAGGCCGGGGATGCTAATCAAATAGAATTAAAAAATAGAGCGCTTATCGTTCATCGAGAAATCCCTTGTTATATAAAAGGTGAAGGTCGTTTTGATGCGTTTGAAATCTTTACAGATGAACACATTACAATTCCAAAGCGAACAACAGATGTAAAAATGAATATTGTAAATGAGTGCCCTTTTATTGAAGTAAATGATGTTCACTTGCGAACACTTTTAAATTCCGCGTGCTTCCAAATCGGCAATGTTGACTATGTTTTTAATAATTCTCGCACGCTACAAATCCGCCAATTTATTACTGATGAACCTTCCTCTAAATAATTCATATAGTAATTAAAAAGCTTAGTAAAGTAGGTGGATGGTATGCCTTCGGTTGTAGGAAATATCGTCGTTCAAAACAGTAACGGCTCTTTCAACTTAGGAGATTTTTATAACGTGTCTCCGAAAGAAAATACGAAAGCTTATAACGGTTCTGGGGCTTCCAATGTCGGATTTGTCGTCAACACTTTTAGCGGCGTTAGCGCAACAAATACATTTGATTCGGACGTTGCAGACCAAGATCAAATTGGAACAGCGTAAAAAAGAAACAGCTTTAGCTCTATTTTGTGTAGAGCTAGGGCTGTTTCTTTTAATTTTAACATCTTACATATTTACGTTTGAATCCGAGTCTTCCTCTATCAAGTTCTTTATGAATACTTTCGTAAGCATTTAGAAAACTGCTTTTTTTGTTGTCCCGTTTTAGCTCCACTATGCCTACTTCCTTTGCAGTTTCAACTGCCTTTTCATGTAGCGGCACATATGAAATCCCCACGGTGTTTAGAAAATTATTCATAGCGGATTTCGTTCGTTCTGGCGCATCGTGAATTGTATTTTTCACAACTTCTAGCATATTGGTAATCTTACTTTCGGAAAATTCATGGTCTTTTCGATTCCCTAAAAGCCAGCAGTAGCAACTCCATCCCGCTGACATTCTTAGTTCGTCACCACTTGCAATCCATTTATCAGCAACGTCTTGTGCAAAATCTGATTCTGATAAAGTTACTGCTACCACATAATCGGACAGCATATAAAAGTACACCCCATCCATCCAACGATCAAAATCCGATTCTTTCATAGTTTTTGGATCTGCAATAATGCCTGCAAAGTACATCGCATCATAGTTACCTGTAGCATAAAGCTCTTCAGCTAAACTTTGATTGATTTTTATTTTCTTCGCGATTGGTTTCATAGCACCTGTAGCTACGCCAAAAAGTGGCTCCTTTGCACCATTGGATATGTATATTTTTTTAGTTCGTTCCTTACCGAGAGTTTCAAGCTCTTGCATTACTGTTTCAAAATCCATCGTGTTGCACTTCCTTCCTTAATATTATAATCAATCCGCTTATATTCTTGATCCATCTTTTAAATCGTTTTGTCCATCGATTTACGATTTTCAAAATGGGATTTCGTTATACTCGTTTATCTAGCTAATTAATACCGATTATAAAAACTAATCATTAATGAAGATGCTACTCCCCGCTAATGATTAGTTTTTTTATTTAAATGATAATCCCTTATCTTCTAAAGCCGATCTCAATTTAGGTAAAGATGCTGGCCCTATACCATGCAGTTTCAAAATTTCTTTTTCACTATACTTTGAAAGTTCTGCTTCAGTCGTTATTCCATGGCGCTCTAACGCTCGCCTTGCTGGTGCTGAAAGAAGAGAAAGAAAGCCTTCTTTTGGCTTTCTCTCTTTCTCACAGGTTGGGCAAGTTGGACAATCGCTACTTTTGTAGTACTCGTGTCCTTGATCACAAGTTCTTAACGTCGCCATAATCCATAACCCCTTTCTAAGCTCTATTCGTCAATATTTACAACATGATTTCCATCAAAGAAATATAAACATTTCTCTTTCACAGGATGTTTTAAGCTTTTCTCGAGTGCTTTTGCATATAGTGAAAGCTGTACTTTGTATCGGTCTTCTAAAATTGGTTTCGCTTGATCAAATCCGCCTGGGAACTTTCCTTCAATCGTATCTGTTTTAAA
>NZ_JBFTMA010000563.1:0-2992 GCF_056396725.1 Bacillus sp. 05T31 | reverse complement strand
GAGCAAAGAAGGTAGCTGGGAGCCCTGCTGCCCGTAAACGCCCGATTGGTGAGGGCTAATAATCAGTGGGGGATGAACAGAACCTCCACTGATTAAAGTTTCACTTTATATGATAAAATATCAGAAAATTAAGAAAGAAGGTGAGTGAATTGAAAATTAATCATCTTAATTTAACAGTTACAGATGTAACAGCTGCTAGAGAATTTTTAGAAAGGTATTTTGGTTTAACTTGTGGTGGAGCAAGAGGGAATGGCTTCGCAGTTATGCGTGATAATGATGGGTTTATATTAACTTTAATGAAGGGGAAGGAGGTGCGATATCCGAAAACATTTCATGTAGGATTTCCACAAGAAAATGAAGAACAAGTTAATAAAATTAATCAAAGATTGAAGGAAGACGGATTTCCAGTCGAACCTCCTAAACATGCACATGCGTATACGTTTTATGTTGAAGCACCTGGAGGATATACAATTGAAGTGATGTGCTAATTWAAAATCAAACTTTTTGTTARGAGTTTTTAATTTTAAAAGTAGGAAAAGTCTGTTTTAAGGGTGGAGCTTAAACAGGCTTTTTTACYTATATAATTGGATAGAAAATGCTAGAAGGAATATTACCAAGTTATATATCTATTTACATAATAAAGTTATGGTGCGTTCGTTGTCCTAAAATACAAGTCATATATCTTGTTTCCTCTCATAAATTTAAACATAGGAATTTGTCTACAAAGGTGGCGAAGCCTCATCATGAAAATTCGAATTTGTGCCACGTTCATGTTGTTTCTATTTATATGTTTACCTTTTTCAGCTTTTGCAAAAGGAGAGGAGGCAAAGGAAAGGGTCGTTTCACTTGTATATGATGATTCGGGCAGCATGAGAAATAACGATCGCTGGAAGTATGCCAATTACGCTTTGCAAAGTTTAGTTGCGCTATTAGATGAGAAAGATAAATTTTCTTACGTTCCAATGAGTAAGCCAAATGATTCGTTAAACATTTCGTTAACAAAGGATCAAAGGCAAACAGAAATTGAGGGGATCGGCGCGTGGAAAACATATTTAAATACTCCATTTAGCGCAGTAGAAACGGCGATGCAATCTATAAAAAAGGAAGCAGATATAGATGGGAAACGTGAATTTTGGCTTATTGTATTAACTGACGGGGCATTTAATGATTTGGAGAAAGATAAGGTTGGTGGAAAAGAACAAATTACACAGAAGTTAGCACAGTTTAAGAAAGAAATGGATTCTAAAAAGATCTCTTTACACCCAGTCTTAATCACGATGGAAGAGGATTTAGGGCAGCAAGAGAAAGAGCAGTTAAATACGTTTAAAGAGATTTGGAAAAAAGAAATGAATGGAGTTGTCATGCCGTCTAGCGGTGAGGATGGTATTGTACAAAGTGTGAATCAAGTGGCAGCATTAGTTGCAAATCGTGATCCATTTTCTTCTGTTGAATCGATTGTCAAAACGAAAATAGTAGGGRAAAAAGTAGAGATTACAACACCGTTTCCATTAAAGCGTATGACGCTTGTACGACAATCACCTTCTTTGTCTAATTATAAAGTTATGCAACTTTCCAAACCGTTACAATTGCAGTCTTCTTTTTCYATACATGCACCAGGAGAAGCTAAATTATTCGGAAATATAGTGCATGTAAGTACAGCGAATCAGGAAGTGATTAAGCCAGGGACATATACGATAGAAGTGGATCAGGACATTGAGAAAGAGGGATTACAAGTACTTGTTGAACCAGCGCTTAATTATACTGTTTCTACGTACGACAAAGATGATAAAGATAGAAAAAATGTTGAGAAAATGTATGAAGGTGTGACAGCTGTTATTGAAGCGAAACCTACTGAATTACCAATTCAAACTTCTTATTTCGAAGCAGAAGTAGAAATAGACGGAAAGCAGTATCCGATGAAGTGGGATGATAAAAGACATGTGTTTTATTACGAGACAAAGGTTGGTAAAGAGTTAGTACGCGGGAAAGTCCATATGAATATAAAGGGATTTTATAGACAGACGAAAGAATTCAAGATTGAACCAGCTGAAAAACCAAAATTAACACTTCAAGCTGTTACGAAAGATTATGAAGAAAAGGTAACAAATTTAGAAAATAGTAAACCATTTGTTTTACAGCCCCAGTTAAATGGTAAACCGATGACAGAAGAGGCTGTAAAGAAACTATTAAAATCTACTGGTGTCACATCGAATCAATCGATCAACTATGAATTAAAACAGCATGGTAGTCAAGTTTATGTTTATCCTCGACCTTATTACTCCGACACATTCAATTTTACAGATACCGGCACCGTAGAGGCTACCATCACGATCAATGATTCAAAATTACAAGAAGTAAAGGAAAAGATTGTACTGCACATTGAAAATGCGCCGTTTTTTGAGAAGTATGCGCTCGTTTTTAAATTTGTAATTCCTATCACTTTATTACTTTTAATAGTAGGAATTATTATTTTAGGATGGATTGTTCGTCCGAGATTTCATCGGAAAGCATTACTATATTACGAATGGGATCAAGAAGTAGCGAAAGATTGGCTTTATCAATCTGAACCAGAGTTACTTAAAAATAAATGGTGGAAGCACTATTTTGGCATTCCATTCCGAGCAGAAAGAAAGACGGTGCAATCTGTAACATTAATAGCGAAAAAAGGATCGAAATCTATATTTGTAGCAAAAGAATCGCAAGTGGTTGGGATGATTATTGATGGGATGTTTATAACAGAGGAAGAGGTAGGAATGGAGCATAAGACGTTGTATCCAAATGAACTTTTAGTAATTGATAGAGGATATGGTAAGGAGATTTACCGGTACGAATGTGAATAGTAGATAGGGTGTAAGAGGGGCGGAGGAGGCCCGGCTCTCTTTATTCTTCTTTTCAAACAAGCAAGAATAGGAAGGTGGTTCACATGACATTACAAGTTCCAACAATTTTAATTGGCTTAGGTGGAATCGGTAGTACTGTCACACATCAAATA
>NZ_JBFTMA010000562.1:0-3001 GCF_056396725.1 Bacillus sp. 05T31 | reverse complement strand
TGATTTAGTCCTCGGAAGAGTAATGATAAGATCAAGCCTTGTATCAGGTTACGACACCGGATTACAGATTAAAGATACGTTAGGAAATGGATGGCGAGATATAGAATTAAGAACATTAAGAGCAAAAGAAAACATCTCAGTAACTGGAGGCGTATGGGCCAGGGAATTTATTCCTAACTCATCTCGTAAAATCAAAACAAACATTGAAGATTTGAAGTTCTCTGCGCTACAAACACTCAACTCTGTACGTATTAAAAAATACAATATGATTTCTGACGTTGAAAAGTACAATGCAGGTGAAATTGATGTATTGCCTGTATACTATGGTATGATCGCTGAGGATTCTGATAGTGTATTTACAACACCAGAAAAAAATGCAGTCACATTATATAGTTCTGTTTCTATTACAATGCAATCGGTACAAGAATTAGACTGGAAAGCAGACAATATGCAGTTTGATATTGGAATGGTAAAACAAGCGCTTGAAGCAGAAAAACGCGAGAAAGTTTTCATCCAGGATCAACTTTACGACTTAAAGGATTTAGTAGTTCGTCAGGAAGACAGAATAGCAAAGTTAGAAGAATTATTACTACAACAATTAATTGATAAGAAACCAGAGCAGCCATAAGCTGTTTTTTATTTTGAACAAAATACGGCTTTGGTATAAAAATGTCCTTCATAAATTCACAACGAATAGGGTTGTCTCATAGGATATAGAGATTGCTTTATTAAGATTTTTCGAAAAAAGGATGTGAATGTATGGAAGACGTATATGCAAAAATCGACAGCCTAAAAGCAGAACAAAAAGAAATCATGCGAGATATTCGTAACCTAGAAACTCGTACAACTATAAATGAAAAAGATATTTCTACAATCAATAAACAATTAGAAAAAATCAGTCTGAATACCACATGGATTTTACGACTTGTTATTAGCGCTATAGTTATGGCAGTTTTGGGATTGATACTCAAAGGTGGAATTTAGGGTGTGAGTATAAAAGTATTTGCGAAAGAGGGACAAGAGTCTCTCTTTTTATTTTGAAATGAGGTGGTCAAAGTGGAAGGATTACAAGAAGTAAGAAGCGATGTTCAAGAAATCAAGCAAGATATCAAGGACATTCGTTTAGAAATTAAAGGTTTAGAGATGCGAACAACCGGTAACGAAAAAGATATTATCAATATCAATAAACAGCTAGATAAAATCAGTGCCAATACCACCTGGATATTACGACTTATTGTGGGCGGACTTGTTGGGGCAGCTCTTACTTTCTTCTTGAAAGGAGGTGGTGTGTAATGTTTGAAATTACAGTAATGATTGGCATTGTGGTAGGTCTTTCGCAAATTGGGAAAACAATTGGATTACAAACAAAATATGTTCCGTTATTGAATTTAACGCTTGGCATTGTGCTAGGCGTTTTATTTTTGGACGGAGACATCAAAACAAATGTATTTCAAGGAATCATCATTGGACTGTCAGCAAGTGGATTATTTGACCACACAAAAATTATGAAAAAGGATGTTGATGCTAAATGAAAAAGACAATGAAACATATTACCTCGTTTCTTATGATTCTAGTGCTTGCTGGTTCTTTTGCAACAAGTGCTTTTGCTGATAGAATGCTTATTATTCCTGATTTACCAAAACAACCATACCGTTATGGCGTAGGTGCTTATGAAGGCGTTGTTGCTCATTCAACGGCAACTCCAGAAGCTCCAGCTATTAATATTCAAAAATACGAAACTCGTACATGGAGAAATGCATTTGTTCACTATGCGGTAGACTGGAATGAAACGATTCAAATTGCTGATACTAAATACATTGCTTATGGTGGGGGACCAGGTGCAAACAAACGCTTTGTGCACGTAGAGCTTTGCGAAACAGCGGACTACACTAAATTTAAACGCAGCTATGATAAATATGTGAAGTTACTAGCTAAAATCCTACGTGACCGTGGTTTATCTGTTGAAAAAGGATTATGGACTCACTATGACGTAACGAAGTATTTTGGCGGTACAGATCATGAAGATCCACTTGATTACTTAAAATCTCACGGCGTATCTGAAGCGCAATTTAGAGCAGATGTACAACGTGCATACAATAATTCTAGTGCAGAAGTTTCTGTGCCTGAGAAACCATCTAAACCAGCCGAAGTACCAACAGCTGTAACAGATGGTATTGCTTATATCGAGGGTAAGAACGTTAACTTACGTAAAGGACCAGGTACAAGCTATTCTAAAATTCGTCAGTTAAACAAATCAGAATCATATATTGTGTGGGGCGAAAAGGATGGTTGGTTAAATCTTGGCGGTGAGCAATGGATTAAAAACGATCCATCTTATGTGAAGTTTAGTAAGAAAAGCACAGCGGATTCATCTATTGTAGGAAAACGCGTTGTTTCTAAAGTTAATAACCTACGTTTCTACGATGCTCTATCTTGGCAGGATAAAGATGTTGTTGGAACTGTAGATGCTGGTTTAGGGTTCACAGTTGATGCGAAAGTAAGTGTTAACGGTTCGCCACAATATAAAGTGCACAATAGTAAAGGTAAAACATACTATGTAACAGCWAATGAARCCTATGTGTATGTGAAGTAGAAAAAATCAGTTTTTTAATTGAAGCGCACCTCTAATTGTTAGATACAAATAACAATTGGAGGTGCGCTTTTTATGTGTAAATCAAACAAACTTATTTAAAAAGCATTTAGGGATTGAATTATAAGTGAATAGACTTTCCTCTATATGTCTTCCTGCCAGATTAATAAATTGTTCAGGAATATTGATTCGTGCTATCGTGGGGTTGGGATTTCCGGTTCTTTTTAAGGTCACATTTTCACAATAATATTGTGTAACGCCAAGGCCTTGGAAAGCTTCTAAGGATAGCGTTTTTTTTGCATTTGGGTTGTGGAATACAAATAGTCCGTCTGTTAAGGTTTCTTTGGTTTCTGGACTAACAAGACTTATTTTGTAGGGTTCATTTTCATCAAGAAAATCTCTATATAAATT
>NZ_JBFTMA010000561.1:0-3004 GCF_056396725.1 Bacillus sp. 05T31 | reverse complement strand
ATACAAACTCATAATGTGCCATAGAATAGGCTTTGTTCCAATTTCAATCATAGGTTTTGGTTTTAAATGAGTTTCTTCCCCAATCCTTGTTCCGTATCCACCTGCAAGAATAACAGCTTTCATTTTGTCCTCCTAAAATAAAAAGTTATAGTAATTACAGTATTCATATTTTATGCGAATGGTTTTATATTTTTTGCTAAGTAGGAGGAATTGTGTGAAAATATGCCAGTGCGTACAACATTACGGTTTGAATTTTGGGAATAATTCTTGATATTCAGGATGATTACGAAGGTCTTGTGTTACGTTACTAAGCTCTAAAAAACGGGTTTCGAGTTCCTCAGGAGATTGTCCATAATGAGTTTGGAGTCCCATTTGAACACCCATTTTTGAAAGGGTGGGTGTAATTTGTAATTTTCTAGCCTTTGTATGTTCATTCCAAGGGCTAAAATAAAATTTTAAAATAAATGAAGGATAGTCATAAACTATGTTCCCGTGCCGCGAATAATGTCTACCAGGTAAATATGCTCCATCTAGGTGGTTGTGAATAAATCTCCAGGAACATCCGAGTTTTGGGTTATAAGGGAAGAGGCCGTGGTATCGTTGCTCTACTAATGGGATAGAATATCTTGGCTTCGAATAATTATGGTTATCAATCATTAAAATCATTCTAATTGCATACATATTTTGTCCTAGTGTATGAAGAGATGAGAAAAACTCTTCTTTATTATTACAACAAAAGAATTCTGTAGTATTTAAAACGATTTTCCAACCTGAAACTTCTCTTTCAATTCCCATCACTTCAATGTCAGTATTTGTTGGGTCAAACTCAATAAATCTTGAATCTCGCACTTCCCAGTGGGGGGCGAATAATTTACAAATCTCAACGGAACGATCAGTGGAACCTCTATTAATTAATATACCGTGATCGAATATTTTTGTATGGTGCATAAGCCACCAAGGAAGCAAATATTCTTCGTTATAAAAATGAGAAATAATAGTTGTGGTAATTTCAATCTCCTCCTATAGAATAAATAATTTATATCGATATTATTATGATATGTTCGTAAATAAGAAAAGTTGAAGGAACGGGCTATTCAATGGCTACATTTCGGTAGTGGTGGTTTAATAAAAATATTGATTTTTATATATAATTAAATTAATAGATTATATGTTTATGGATAGTATAAGATGAGACGAGAAATTTTATATAAATTGTGAATAACAAACCGTCACGTTTGACTGTACAGTTTATGTATTGTATGATAATAGTAATATAAACAAGGGGGGAAGATCGTTGGGAAGGTGTATCGAATCGGACAGTTGGCTCTCATGGCTCACGTGTCGAAACGAACGATTGATTATTATACGAATCTAGGAATCTTAAAAGCGGAGCGATCTCAATCTAATTATCGCTATTACGACGAAACAGCATTTGAGACATTACAATTTATTGAGAAGTGCAAAGAAATGCATATGCCGCTTTGTGAGATTAAAGAGAAGATCGAGGAGAAGAAGCTGCTCGGTATCAATGAACACGTTTCGAAACATGTGAATGAAGTGACAGACCATATTCATAGATTAGAAGCAGAACTAATAGAGTTAAAGCCTCTTTTAGATGAATTGACTGATTCACAACGTGAAAAAATATCGAAATCTTTATCAGGTCAAACGACAGCTTTATTACAGACACTTGCTCTATTATTATAGAATAAGTGAAATCCGCCCTCTTTAATTTTTGTATCGGGCTATGTTTTCTAACGAACAAATAAGAAAACATTATAGTATACAGGAGGTGGACACCTTAGTTTTTTAACTAAGGGGATTCATTGGAAATATTTAATTTAGTCATGGTTGCGATTTTAATCGCATTTACTGGATTTTTCGTAGCAGCAGAGTTTGCGATTGTTAAGATACGTTCAAGTCGCATTGATCAGCTTGTTGCGGAAGGGAAACGCGGTGCGTTAGCAGCGAAAAAGGTAACAACAAATTTAGATGAATATTTATCTGCTTGTCAATTAGGTATTACAGTTACAGCGATGGGATTAGGTTGGTTAGGTGAACCGACAATCGAAAAGTTATTACACCCGTTATTTGAGAAATGGAACGTAAATCCTTCTATCTCATCAGTATTAACTTTTGGTCTTGCTTTTATGCTAATGACATATTTACACGTTGTAGTAGGGGAATTAGCTCCGAAAACGCTGGCAATTCAAAAGGCTGAAAAAGTAACGTTGTTATTGGCAACTCCGTTAATGATGTTCTATAAAATCATGTATCCATTTATTTGGGTATTGAACGGTTCAGCTCGTGTTATAACTGGTTTATTCGGTTTGAAACCAGCTTCTGAACATGAAGTAGCTCATACAGAAGAAGAATTACGTCTTATTCTTTCAGATAGCTATGAAAGTGGCGAAATTAATCAAGCTGAATACAAGTATGTAAATAATATCTTTGAATTTGATAATCGCATCGCGAAAGAGATAATGGTACCGCGTACAGAAATCGTTGGTTTCTATCTTGAAGATTCAGTAGAAGAACACATGAAAGTAATCCAAAATGAACGATACACACGTTATCCGATTTTTGGAGAAGATAAAGATGATATTATCGGTATGGTCAACGTAAAAGATTTCTTTATTCGATATATGAACAACGATCAAGAAGATTTATCATCGATTCGCACGTATATGCGTCCGATTATTGAAGTTATGGAAACGACTCCAATTCATGATTTATTACTGCAAATGCAGAAGAAGCGAATTCCAATGGCTGTTTTATATGATGAGTACGGAGGAACAGCTGGAATTGTAACGCTTGAAGATATATTGGAGGAAATCGTCGGCGAAATTCGTGATGAATATGATGAAGATGAAGCACCACCAATTCAACATGTGAACGAGTATCATAAAATTGTTGATGGAAAAGTGCTTATCTCAGAAGTAAAAGATTTGTTTGGATTACACATTGAAGAAGACGATGTGGATACAATCGGTGGATGGATTAT
>NZ_JBFTMA010000560.1:0-3014 GCF_056396725.1 Bacillus sp. 05T31 | reverse complement strand
CTATAGAGGTGAGTAGTATTTTTATGCTTTCTTATCTCTTAATAAGTTTTTTCTCTAATTTCCCTGTATCTACCAAACCAAAATATGTAAAAATATTCAACCTTGTATCATTTGTAATTTCAACAGGATTGACAATTATTTATATAATTTTTTGTTGTTTTGGATATATGTCTAACAATAATTTTAGCTTTTTATTTAAAGTTTTACTAATTACTAACCTATTTCTGAGTATTAGCATCTGTGTTTTTCTTGTTTCATTACATTTACGAGAAAATAATCTTAAGGTGAAAAGTCAATTATATATTCTGATTTTTGGTATTATTCTTAGTTTTTTACCTATTGTTCTACTTAATCTGATTCCTGGTCTACTTTTTGGGGAATCTAAAATTCCATTTACATATTGTTTACCTAGTATTATTATATTTCCTTTAACTATTTCTTATTTATTAATAAAGCAAGAAGTTATCGAATTTGAGATTAGAATTTCTAAATGGCTAACAAACTTACTCTTTTACTTGCTCAATTTCTTATTTTTTAATTTTTCGGTTGAGCAATTCATAGATTTGTCACAAAAAGAAATATTTATACTATGTAGCTTAAGTGTATTATCTGTTGTACTCTCTGTATATATATATAAACTTATTCTCTCATTATTTAGGTATTTAAACATAAAAAAGGATGCACAATCAGGTTTACATAAGATTGAGCTGTTTCAAACACTCTCGAAGGAAAAACATGCTAAAGAGCTTGCAAAATTAGTCGGACAGCTTATTAACCAGATGTTTAACATTAACGGCGTTTCCGTAATATGGAACTCAAATAGTATTTATCATTCATTATATGAGACAGGTATTTTTCAGGATATGGATAAATTTGAGCTGTTTAATCAATTGAATCAACTTGAACAGAATTACTTACTAAAGGAAGGTACTACTCCTATTCATATTCAGTTTGAAAAATACCACTTAATTTGTTTTCCAATACTCATTTACCAAGGCATGCAGGGAGCTATTATTATTGGTGAAAAAAATGATTATACATTATTTAAACCTCAAGAAATTAATGAACTTGAAGAGGTTGTAATAAACTCGGCAAATTTACTATTAAGTGTTAATACCCTCAATAGTAATAAAAAAGAAATTCGAAAAGCAAAGGTAAAAGCTCAAAACTGGAAACAATTCAACTATCAGATTATTCAATCTCTAGAGAATGAAAGGAAAAGGCTTTCGATTTTCTTACATGATGAAATTCTTCAAATTCTTATTTTGCAATTAAACGAAATAAGAATGCTTCAGACCAAAAGAAACTTTTCTATAGACATATTAAATTCAATGGATGAGCAACTTGAAGATATTATCTATAGCATTAGAAAAATGTGTCATAATCTTCACCCTATTATCGTAGAAGATTTAGGTTTAGAAGCGAGTTTACACACACTAAAACGCGAGTTCGAATTAAATTATCGCATTCTCATTCATATACAATTTAATTGCAAATTAAAAATTCTCTCGAAAAATCTCGAAATACAGATTTATCGTATTATAAAAGAGCTACTGAATAATGCTATTAAGCACTCCAAGGGGAATAATGTTCAAATACATATCATAGAAGAAAGAGGCTGCTATGTTTGTACTGTAGAAGATGACGGCATAGGCTTTTGTGTTCCGAACAGTTTTTCTGAATTTAGTACAAGCAACCACCTTGGTCTAATGACCATCCAGCGTCAAATTTCCGAGTTGAACGGAAATTTGAGAATATCTTCTGAAAAAGAACATGGAACATTAGTCACATTTACCATACCAGTAAATTGGGAGGAAAATAATGAGTATACATACACTACTAGTGGATGACCATTTGTTGGTTATGCTAGGCATCCAAAGACTACTAGAATCTGAGGAAGATATTGAGGTGATTAATACCGTTCACGATCCTTCCATATTAATTAAAACTGTGGAAGATACCCGTCCTGATGTAATTGTTACAGACATCAGGATGAAGCAGTATAATGGTATTGAACTTACAAAAGATTTATTGTCAAAATTTCCGGATGTAAAGGTTGTAATTCTATCAGGATATGATCATGAAGAATATTATAATGCGGCCTTTGAAGCTGGAGCAAGTGCATACATTACGAAAGAAAGATCAGCATTTGACCTAGCTAACGCAATTCGTCAAAGTCACATGGGATATATACTATTTTCTAAGAATCAGATTATGGGAAATAATATTGAAGCACTAACTTCTGCTGAACAAAGAATATTACTCTTAATCTCAAAAGATAAAACAAATTATGAGATTAGTACGGACCTTTCAATCAGTAAAAGAACTGTAGAATATCACATTTCTTCAATTATTAGAAAACTGGGTGTAGATTCAAGAGTTGGAGCAGTCGTAAAAGGGATTAAAAAAGGATTAATTGAAGGTTTTTAAGGATAAGGGGACATTGCAGAACTGTTATGTCTAAAAGTTTATTGATAAATACAGAGACACAGAATCATAGTATATAACCACCAATACCTGCAAATGAAGAAATAGGACTCATGATTGGGTCCTATTTCTTCATTTGAGATAACTTTAACCAGATAAAAATTACAATCTTTTATTATATTCATAAATTCCCACCACATTTCTCTCAGGCTGGAAAAGCAAAATCTTGCTCAAAATGAAAACACGCCATCCTTTCCTATGATTCTAYAGAAAGRATAGCGTATTTTTTYATTTTAKGGRGKATTTTGTTTTATTAGCTTAATAGCGCTGGATTACCGTCAAAGTTCCAAAAACCTCAAAATTTATCCGTTTTTCCTTTTTTACCTACTTACCAAATTCAGCAAGTAAAATATTTTTAAAAGGATCAGGACTGTTAGCTCTACCCATACTGTTCAAACTGACGGCCAACGTATGCTTACCTCCAAGTATACCTCCAGCAAAAGTACTAAATCCTGGAATACCACCTGTGTGTCCCCATATCGGGACACCGTTTGGAAGCTTAGTTTCATAGATTCCAAGACCGTATC
>NZ_JBFTMA010000559.1:0-3015 GCF_056396725.1 Bacillus sp. 05T31 | reverse complement strand
GGTGAAGGCTACCTTCGCCTTTCCTATGCTTACAGTATTGAAACTTTAAAAGAAGGCTGTGACCGTTTAGAAGCCTTTCTAAAGAAAAAAGCTAAGAGTTAAACTCTTAGCTTTTTGTTGCATAATGATCACAAGTTTGACGCTTCAATAATTTATGCGGAATAATAATGCATTTTGAAGTAGATTCAGAATGCTCCACCTTATCAACTAAAGCTTTTGCCGCTTCATACCCTAATTGATAAATATTCACATCAACTGTCGAAAGTGGTGGACTAGCAATTTCTGATAATAAAGCATTGTTAAAGCTTACAATCGAAACATCTTTCGGTACAACAAATCCTTTTTTAGAAAGCGCACTTAACACGCCAAGTCCAATTAAATCATCCGTTGCCATAATTGCCGTCGGTGGTTGCTTTAGTCCCATTAATTCCTCAACAGCCTGTTGACCACTCTCTCTTGAAAAATCAAAGTGTAAAATATACTCTTTCGGCAATAGAATATCTGCTAGTTTCAAAGCATCACTCATCCCTGCCAAACGATCTCTCGTTACAAGTAAATCTGATCCACCGCCGATGAATGCGATTTGTTTATGGCCTAATGAAATTAAATATTCCGCTACTTCTCTTGCAGCTGTATAATTGTCATTATCTACATATGTAATTTCATCTTTTCGATCATATGGTTTTCCAATTAAAACAAACGGGAAGTTTTGGTCATGCAAGTATTGAATAATCCGATCGTTCTCTCTTGAATATAAAAGAATAATACCACCGATTTGACGCCCTTGTACCATTTTTACAACACCATTAAAAATTTCATCTTCCGTTTCACCAGTCGACATATAAAGCGCATACCCTTCCACATGTGCAAATGAACTAATTCCTCTTATAACTTCTGGGAAAAATGGATTTTGAAAAGCTTTACTTGCAGAACTCGGCATAACAAGACCAAGTGTCTTCGTCGTTTGGTTCGCAAGATTTCTTGCATTTAAATTAGGATGATATCCCAGTTCACTCATCACTTTTCGAACACGGCGCTTTGTCTTTTCACTTATACTTGGATTATCAGCAATTACACGAGAAACTGTTGATGGTGCAACATTTGCCTGCTTCGCCACATCTTTAATTGTAACTGTCATAAAAATCCCCTCCTCTCACTTCTCTGCCATTTTTCATATATTTTATCTCGCACTCATTGCAAGTCATAAACATTCATTTCTTATATCTTGCAAAACTAATCCTATTCTCCCTCTTCATGTATTGTAAGGGATATAGCTATTTTTTCCTATACTATAATATACTATTTATTTCACTTCTTTTCACATATGATGTCAAATCTCTTTTCATCTCCCTACAAATTTTTTATAGGGAGATGAAAAGAGAAATGGGACGTAATGTCCCATTTTTATCCTTTCGTACCTCCAGCTGTTAAACCGGAAACAAAATATTTTTGCAGCGATAAGAATAAAATAGAAATCGGAATTGCAATTAATACTGAACCAGCTGCAAATGTCGTAAATTCATTACCAAATTTTTTCGCTACCATTTCATATAGTCCAACTGCTAAAGTATAATTTTCCGGTGTGCGCAAAATAATACTCGCTAAAATGAAATCTGTAAATGGACCGATGAAAGTGAATAGCGCTACAACCGCTACGATTGGTTTTGCAAGCGGCATAATGATTTGCCAGAAGATACGGAAATGTCCTGCTCCATCCATTCGAGCTGATTCATCCAGTTCTTTTGGAATCGTATCAAAATACCCTTTCATWAGCCAWGTATTCATYGGAATTGCYCCRCCYACATAAATTAAAATTAATGCAAGATGTGTATCAAKTAATCCTGTTAACTGMGCTAATAYATATAGTGCGATTAACGCTGCAAAATTCGGGATCATTTGCAGAATTAAAAATGTTAATAAACCATTCTTTCTTCCAACAAAACGATATCTCGAAAATGCATAGGCAGTAAAACTAATGGCTAGTACAGAGAAAATCATCGTCATTACGCTAACTTTCAAAGTATTTTTATACCAAAGTAAGTAATTACTTGAATCGAGATCAAGCAGCTTGCGATAATGATCTAACGTGGCATTTTCCGGAATAATACTTGACCCAGATAAACTATCCCCTGGATTAAACGATGAGCCAATTATCCATAGTAATGGATAGAAAATAATCGCACACATTATGAAGATAACTAAATAACTTAATGAAAGACGTAACATCTTTTGTCGTTTAATATTCATTTACATCATATCCTCTTCTTGGAATGATTTTGTTCTCTTAAATTGCCATAACGCAACTGTAATAACAATTAACGATAAAATCATTGTAAGAGCTGCTGCTTTTCCGTACTGAGCCGAAGTCATCGTTAACTTATAGATCCATGAAATTAAAATATCCGTTCCACCTGCATTTTGTCCAGACACAGCAGGTCCCCCGCTATTAAATAGATAAATAATACTAAAATTATTAAAGTTAAACGTATATTGCGTAATTAATATTGGCGCTGTTGCGTATAAAACAAGTGGCAATGTAATTTTGCGGAACTGTTGCCAAGCTGTTGCTCCATCTACTGTAGCCGCTTCATATAATTCTCCTGGAATCGATTGCAATATACCTGTTGTCATTGCAAAGACGAACGGGAAACCAAGCCACGTTTGAATCATAATTAAAGCAATCTTCGCCCAAAACGGRTCTGTCATCCAAGCAATCTTTTCAATCCCGAATAAAGCTAATACTTGGTTATTAATTGCTCCAAATGTTTCATTAAACATACCMGMRAAKACAAGAATAGATACGAATGCTGGAACAGCCCACGGTAAAATAAAGATTGTTCGAATAATTGCCTTACCTTTAATACCAGGCTGATTTACGATAATCGCTAAAAAAATACCAAGTGCAACTTGTAATGTTGTTGCAACAAACGTCCAAATGACAGTCCAAGAAAATACACTTAAAAATGTATCTCTCCACATTGGTAATGTGAAAATATCAATAAAGTTTTTAAAGCC
>NZ_JBFTMA010000558.1:0-3023 GCF_056396725.1 Bacillus sp. 05T31 | reverse complement strand
CTTAGAAGGCGCAAAAAGTTCCGGCCGCGCGACAGGAATTATTGCTACATCAGAAATTCAGCATGCTACTCCTGCTAGTTTCTCTGCCCACCACGTTAACCGTAAAAATTTTGAAATACTTGGTGAACAGCAAGTTTATCAAAAKATAGAARTTGTATTAGGTGGTGGAAAAGCAGCACTTCAGCCTACGACAAGCAACGGAATTCGTAAAGACAACGAAGATTTAGTAAAAGTAATTCGAGGAAAAGGGTACGACTTTGTCGAAACAAAGGATGCATTATTAAACTCCAAATCAAATAAAATCTGGGGTTCTTTCTCCAGCACTGCACTTGCGTTCGATATAGATCGTGAAGCAAGCCACCCTGAACAGCCAACTCTTTCCCAGATGACGGGCAAAGCAATTCAAACATTATCAAAAGATAAAGATGGTTTCTTCTTATTTGTAGAAGGCAGTAAGGCAGATTGGGCAGCACACGCAAATGACCCAATCGGGATGATTAGCGATGYATTGGCGTTTGATGATGCGGTTACCGAAGCGTTAGAGTTCGCGAAGAAAGATGGTAATACTATGGTCATCGCTTTAACCGATCATGGAAATAGCGGTATTTCCATTGGTAACAGCAATACCACAAAAGGATATGATACTACACCAGTATCAGCTTACATTGCCCCACTGAAAAAGGCGAAAATGACACTTGAGGGTGCTACAAATAAACTAAAAGATGATTTATCTAATATAAAAGAAGTTGCTGCTCTTTACGGTTTAGACRACYTAACWGAKGATGAAAGAGAAAARTTAAAMRCTGCACATAAGAAAGCTGATGTAGGTCCRATYCTTACTAMATTATTGGCCAACCGTRCGAACMTCGGTTTTACAACTGGTGGTCATACGGGTGAAGATGTATTCTTATACTCTTACGGTCCTCAAAAGCCATACGGTTTAGTCCAAAATACAGACATTGCGAAGACAATGGCCAAAGCAATGGGCTTTCAATTAGGAGAAATAACCGACAAATTATTCTTAGATGCTGAAACAGCCTTTAAACAAATTGGTGCAACTGTAAAGATTGACAAAAAAGATGCACCAAACCCGGTGCTTGTAATAAAACGTAATAATACAGAGGCCAAATTGTTTGTTAATAAAAACATTATCTGTATCGATGGAAAAGATTATGAATTAGGAAGTATCGTTGTAGAAAGTAACGGGAAATTCTAYGTACCTGAAAAAGCAATTCAACTATTCACAAGGTATTCTCGCTAAATTTAAAAACAGACATAAAAAAACGCTATCCTTTCTATAGAAAGGGTAGCGTTTTTTTCGTTATATGGATACAAATTTATCTTATTAAATCCATTCAACAATAGTATCCATAGTTTGTCTTGTTTTATTAAATTTTGGTTCTCCTTTACGGTATCCAAATGCAACCATAACTGATACCTCAAGATTATCATCTTTTAAAATTCGTTCTTGACGAAGTAAAGAATCTACTTTTTCTTTATCGAATCCTTCCATTGGACAAGAATCAATACCGATTTGAGCTGCACTAGTCATCATATTAGCTAAAGCAATATAAGATTGCTTCGATGACCAATCAAATACAGCACGTTCGGAGTCTAACAATTTAAAATCCGATTCTTGGAATTTTTTGAAGAATTCATATCTCATTTGTTGGGCTTCTTCAGGCAATCCAATAATATCTTTCATCATGTGCTGAATATACTCTGCATCATAGTGCATATCTTTGATGTTTCTTGAAAGAACAATGACAAAATGACTTGCTGTTGAAAGCTGCCCACCTGCTCCCCATGAATATGGTAATAGTTTTTCTCTTAATTCTTTATTTTGAACCACAATAAATTTCCAAGGCTCATATCCAAAAGAAGAAGGAGATAATCTTCCTGTTTCTAAAATAAATTTAAAATCATCTTCTGAAATTTTCTTCATAGGATCAAATTCTTTACATGCATGTCTAAAGCTAAAAGCCTCAATAATTTTTTGTTTTGTATTTTGTTTTGTGTTAGTCATAAAAGATCCCCTTTTCATTAAATTATTATTTAACCAAATTATATTTTTAAAGTAACAATGATACAAGTACGCACATTTATGTGCTATAGTATCAAAAAAGATACTATTGTTAAGGGAGAGTCTTTTTATGATTAGTTCAAAAGAAGATGATRTAAATTATCCATTTTTAAATAAATATTCTTGTCCMGTAGAAGCTATCGTCGAGGTTATTGGTGGGAAATGGAAAGGTGTTATTCTTTATCATTTATTAGATGGTAAGAAACGATTTAATGAATTAAAAAGATTAAAACCTAATATCACCCAAAGAATGTTAACACTTCAACTTAGAGAACTTGAAGCAGATGGCATCGTACATCGGGAGGTATATCGTGAAGTGCCCCCTAAAGTAGAATATTCGTTAACTGAACTTGGCGAGTCATTACGTCCAATTATCCTYTTAATGATGGAATGGGCGACTAATAATATGGAGCAGGTTTTGGAAAGTAGAGATAACACTAAATAGTATTTAAAACCTGTACTTAGCCATTACAAACAACTCAAAAAAGATTGCCTCTTAGGATACAGGCAATCTTTTTTCTTTTTTTAATATGAAATTTATGTTTTTGCAGTCTATCTCCATCAAAGAGCTATTTCTGTTTTGTCATTTTCCGCTATAAAACATATACAGTTTCATACGGTAACGATCAAAAATAAATTCCATCCTTGTGTAATCTACATCGAGTAATATGATTGTGATGGGTAATACGCCTGTGGTGGATAATAAGAGTGTAATGAATAATACGATTGTGGTGGGTAATAACTTTGTTGCATTTGTTGTGCTTGTAATGCTTGTTGCTGTGCTTGTATAGCCTGATGAACAGCTTGAATAGTACTTTGCGCAGGCCCATGCCCTCCTAAAGGACGCATTTGCGTTTCAGTGTAAAAATAATTACAAAGCATTCTTTATTCACCTCACCTCTGTAAATATTTTTGTATTCCATCTTTCATACTATGAATA
>NZ_JBFTMA010000557.1:0-4208 GCF_056396725.1 Bacillus sp. 05T31 | reverse complement strand
CTATTGGGACAGACTCACAAGCGCATCAAAAGGATACGAGGTTTATTACAGCGATACATATTCATCGTGTTGGAAAAGGAGCATGGGGATGTTTGCATCATAAATCAGTGAAAAATAAGCCAGCAACGTTGCGAGAGAAAATATATTTAGAAACACAGTTTAGTCAAGAAATCGCCTATCTATTTACTCCCAATCATATACAAGCGATATGGGATTTATTGCACCCATACGCTCAAGATGGAGCAGGATTCATAATGGAAATTCATTTAGATATCGGGAATGATGGTTTAACAAAAGAATTTATTTTAGATATGACGATGAAAATTCAAGCAATGGGATTAACAGCAAAAATTAAACCAGATGCTTATGCGGCATTTAGTTACGCAAACAGATATACAAAATAATGTGAAATGATGTCTATATATTCGCAGTCGTTAAGTGTTTCTAACAAAAACTGAATATTACATCTGTTAAATAGACTGAAAAATTTATATAATGAGAGTGATGATGCGAGTGCAAGGAGAGGAGCATATGGAAAAGGAATTTGTTTTAACAAGAGAAGAAGAAAATTTATTGTTGGATATTCTGTTTCAGCAAAATTACGCGAGCGAAATTTTAGCGGTGGAGCTTACAGACATTGAGAATGGTTTAAAACAGACAGATGTGACGCAATATAAAAAAATCACAAGATTGTTTTACCGATTAAAAAATAAAGGGTATTAAGCACTACCGGAATGGTAGTCTTTTTTTTATGTTATATGCTAAAATAGTTATGTATTTTTATTTTTATTAGAAGAATGTCAGGACAAAATAATAATATGAAAACGCTATCATAAAATGTGAATAGGATCGGAGAATATTAGCAGGAAAAAGGGAAAATGGGGGATGTAACATGATTAGTATTCCGAAAGACGAGTTTCAACAAATTCTTGTGAAGGATTTAATGATTTCATCAGATAAAGTAGCACATGTACAAATAGGGAATGGTCTAGAACATGCTTTACTCGTTCTTGTGAAATCTGGATATTCGGCGATTCCTGTTTTAGACCCTATGTATAAATTACATGGGTTAATTAGTACTGCTATGATTTTAGATGGTATTTTAGGATTAGAGCGCATTGAGTTTGAAAGACTTGAGAATATGAAAGTGGAACAAGTGATGAAGGAAGAGATCGTAGGGAAAGTGACTTCACAGAAAAGACGAAGTCACTTTTTTTCGTGCATATCAGTTGTGTATGTATTATATTTAAAAAGACATAAAGCATAAGAAAAGTTTGAACTAACAAACCGTTCTAATGTATAAAAGTATGCAATTAAATTAAGGATGAAATACTTATTAAAATTAGGTGTATGGAAGCTAAGGAAAGAGGGAGAAAGTTGCAAATTGATGATTTTCAAATGATGGTTGTGTTAGCTCAGGAATCAAATATGAGAAAAGCGGCGGAACGTTTATTTGTTTCCMAACCTGCGCTTAGTCAACGATTACAATCTATGGAGAAACAATGGGGAATGAAATTTTTTATTCGTTCACAAAAAGGATTAACAATTACACCTGAAGGGGAAAAAGTTGCAAATTATGCAAAAGAAATGTTACAACGGGAAGAGGGTATTAAAAGTGAACTGGCTCTTTTTAGAACCGAAACATACGGTACGTTAAAAATAGCTGTTGCATCAGTCATTGGGCAATATTGGCTTCCACCTGTTTTGAAAAAATTTGTGCATAAGTATCCTTCTGTGAAGATATCTCTGTTTACTGGCTGGAGTAGTGAAGTGCAAAAGCAATTTTATGAAGGAGACGTTCATGTTGCTATACTGAGAGGATCACAAGAATACAAAGGGCAGAAACAACAATTATTTGAAGATGAATTATATTTAGTTGATAAAGAAATAAAAGATATTTCGATGTTAAAAGAGACAAATAGACCATTTATTCAATTTAAAAGTGATTCGACCTACTATGGACAAATACAAAATTGGTGGTATGGATTATTTTCAAATCCACCTAAGCGAACGATTGTAGTTGACCAAATTGAAACGTGCAAACAGCTTGTTTTAAATGGAATAGGTTATGCTCTTTTACCTTCGACTGTTTTAAAAGAAGTGCAGGAAAATATGTATAAAACACCTGTTCAATTAACGAGAGAAACATGGTTATTGACGAGTGACTCGGCAAGGCAGTTGAAGCAAGTACAAGCATTTCTAGAAATTATAGAAGAAATTCAAATGGGAAAATAAGATTATTGTCTTGCTACTCGCTCTATCGTTTGGTAGAGTAACATTATAAATGGATTTAGGAGGCAACAAGAATGAAAATGATGGACGCTAACGAAATTATTTCGTTTATTCAAAACAGTGAAAAGAAAACTCCTGTAAAGGTATACATAAAAGGGGATTTAAAAGAGGTAACATTCCCTGAAACAGTACAAGCATTTGTAAATAAAAAATCTGGTGTATTATTCGGAGAATGGTCTGAAATTAAGACAATTCTTGATGAAAATAACAAGCACATTGTTGACTATGTAGTTGAGAATGACCGTCGTAATTCTGCAATTCCAATGCTTGATTTAAAAGGTATTAAAGCTCGTATTGAGCCAGGCGCGATTATTCGTGACCATGTAGAAATTGGTGACAACGCTGTTATCATGATGAATGCAACAATTAACATCGGTGCTGTAATTGGTGAAGGTACTATGATCGACATGAACGCAGTGCTTGGTGGACGTGCAACAGTTGGTAAGAACTGTCACGTAGGTGCAGGAGCTGTACTTGCCGGTGTTATTGAGCCACCTTCTGCAAAACCAGTTATCGTTGAAGATGATGTTGTAATTGGTGCAAATGTAGTTGTTCTAGAAGGCGTTACAGTAGGTAAAGGTGCAGTTGTAGCAGCAGGAGCTGTTGTAACAGAAGATGTGCCTCCATATACAGTTGTTGCGGGAACTCCGGCACGTGTAATTAAAGAAATTGATGAGAAGACAAAAGCAAAAACTGAAATTAAACAAGAGCTTCGTCAATTAAACCCAGAGAAATAAAAAATAAAAAGCGTAAGGGCATGAATGTGCTCTTACGCTTTTTATAGATAGAGGTGCAAAAATGACAGTAAGCAAATTTGTCCAAGTTCGTAGAGATTTACATAAAATTCCGGAGATTGGATTTAAAGAGTGGAAAACACAACAGTATATTTTAGATTATATAGGAACGCTTCCTAATGAATATTTGGAAGTGAAAACATGGAAAACAGGTGTAATTGTTAAAGTAAATGGAAAAAATCCAGAAAAAATAATAGGTTATCGTGCAGATATAGACGGTCTACCAATTACAGAGGAAACTGGATATGAATTCTCTTCTGTCCATGAAGGAATGATGCATGCATGTGGACATGATTTGCATGCAACAATCGGTTTAGGACTTCTAACAGCGGCTGTAAGCGAAAGAATAGATGAKGATCTTGTGTTTATATTCCAACCAGCTGAAGAAGGTCCAGGTGGTGCACTTCCTATGTTAGAAAGCGATGAGTTAAAAGAATGGAAGCCTAATATGATTCTTGGACTTCATATTGCGCCTGAATACTCTGTGGGAACAATTGCTACAAAAGAAGGTTTATTATTTGCGAATACATCAGAGCTATACGTTGATTTAAAAGGAAAAGGTGGACATGCTGCATATCCGCATACAGCAAATGATATGATTGTTGCAGCGAGTCATCTCGTTACACAACTTCAATCAGTTATTAGTCGTAATGTGAACCCTCTTGACAGTGCGGTAATTACAATTGGGAAAATTACAGGTGGTACAGTTCAAAACATTATCGCAGAAAAGTCTCGTTTAGAAGGAACAATTCGAACGCTATCAGTGGAATCAATGAAACGTGTTAAAAGCCGAATTGAGGCAATTGTTGCGGGAATAGAAGCTTCTTTTCAATGTGAAGCTGTTATTGACTACGGAGCGATGTATCATCAAGTGTATAACCATGAGGAGCTAACGAGAGAGTTTATGCAATTTACACGTGAACAAACGACTATGGACGTAATTACGTGTACGGAGGCAATGACAGGTGAAGACTTTGGTTATATGCTTCGAGAGATACCTGGATTTATGTTTTGGCTTGGAGTAAATTCAGAATATGGTTTACATCATGCGAAATTAAAACCAGACGAAGAGGTTATTGAGAAAGCAATTGTATTTTTAAATCAATATGTGAAGTGGAAGGG
>NZ_JBFTMA010000556.1:0-3036 GCF_056396725.1 Bacillus sp. 05T31 | reverse complement strand
CAAAGTGAATATTAATCGTATTTGACTCATTCCGGCTTTGCTGTGCTTTGTAACAATCCAGTCCATTATTCATATGGGACAAATAAATATATTGCACGTACTACTATTCGTTGCAATGCTCGGAATGGGATTGGGTCTAGGAGTTATTAGGGGAAAAGCTTTAACATTTCGATTAGATAGTGAAACAGGTCATGTATTACGAAAAGGAAATTGGTTAAGTACAATTATTCTCCTTGTTATTTTAGGTGCGAAAATCGTGATTAAGCAAAGTATGTTTCCTGGCAGTACTCACCACACATTAATGGTTGTAACGAATGCCTTTTTATGTATCACATTAGGTACCGTAATTAGTAGACGCTATTATATTTGGAAAAAATATAATGAATTAACACAAAAAGCGTAAATACATTCGTCCCTTGTTTAACAACGCTGTGAACGGTAATACTAAATAATATTGAACTTTTACAAYAAGGGATGATAWTATGATWTTYATYTACACAGATTTCGGTGGAACGCATWCAACYKCRCTMGCTGCAGCTTATCATTTAAATAAATTACCAACAGATCGTAAGTTAACGAAAGAAGAAATWTTAAATGTAGATTACTTTAATAAATTGAAAACAGAGGATATGGGAAAGATTATTTTTCATGGACAAGATGAATATGGGAATCCTGTATATACAATTGGRTGCGGGGCATCMAAAGTCGTTGTACCTGCGATGAAGCATTTAGGAGAGATTCTGCAAAAACATTATCAMAGCCATGAMAAGATTATTTTYTCTAATACATCACCAACAGTTCCWTTACCAATGACTTTCGGYGGTCTGTTTTCTAGAAGGTTCCACATCGACTTTATCGGCGTACCRTTACTCGTATGGGGAGCAAAAMTTAGCTGTGATAACATACAAAGGCTTGTTAATTATACGAAAGAAGCTGGSCGAWTGACGAATGATTATGTTGTWATTTTAGATAACGAAACATTTAAGTAATGTTAAAAAAAGACCGCAAAATTTCGCGGTCTTCTTTTTTTGACAAATAGACAAAAAATATTCACATTTATTATACATCTTCTATAGCTAAAATATTAAAGTCCTGTTACTATTACAGGGGATATTCTCTTTTCGTAAGATAAATATATAGAAAAGTCAGAAAAGAGGAACAGAATAAGGGAGGAACAACATGAAGCGTGTTGCTTGGTTTACTGATAGTACAACTGCGAGTTTTACAACAGATGGTGATAACTTTGTTATCCCAATTGAAGTTATTATTGATGGAGTGTCTTATAAGGATTGTGAAGAAGGAGTTCATAAACGTCTTTATGAAGCGTTAAATGATGGAAGAACAGTTACTACTTCGCAACCTAACATAGGGGAAATGGTAGAATTATTTACTAAATGCAAAGAAGAATATGAAGAAGGCTTTGCAGTTGCTATTAGCGGAAAAGTAAGTGGGACCTATCAAAATATGAAGCTAGCTGCTGATATGGCAGGTTTCCCTTTAACTGTATTAGATAGTGAAACGACAAGTTATCCAATGGATGAACTTTTGAGAAAAGCTAAAACGTTATACAATGATGGTATGACTTTACAAGATATACATAAAACATTAGTAGATGAAAAAAGAAGGCCTTTTTATGTATTTCCAAAAAGCTTAAAAGGTTTATATGCAAGTGGTCGAGTAAAGGGAGTTCAATTTTTACTTGGAAGTTTATTAAGTGTCAACTTAATCTTAGAAGTAAAAGGCGGAGAACTTTTACTTGAAAAGAAAGTGCGTAAAATCCAAAAATGTAGAGAATACATTAAAAATGAGCTTGAAAAAGAATTACCAAAAGTACTTCATATGTTCTATGCTAACGATAAAGATGGAGCTGAAGAATGGATTTTAGATATTAAACAAGCATTCCCTGAAATGGATTTCAAGCTTTATCCATTGCCGATTTCATTTGCTGTTCATGCAGGTGAAGGAACAATAGCAATTAGTTATTAAGAGGAAAACCCGTGAATAATTCGCGGGTTTTTTTATTATATAAAAGCTTCATTACATCATTCCCGTATCACAAATAATAATGTATAGATAAAAGGATTTTCTACTAAAAAAAAGAAGTATGTATAAACAAATATTATAATGGTAGTGATATTATGAAAATCGGAAAGTTTGGAGAAAAAAATAATATAAGTATAGATACAATTAGACATTATATGGATCTCGGACTAATTATTCCTGAAAAGAAGGGTAGCCATTATTTTTTTGATGAGTATTGTCAAAAAGATATAGAGCTTATATTAGAGTACAAATGGCTAGGWTTTAGTTTGAATGAAATTAAAGAACTTTTTCTTTATMAAARTTTAGCRAAATCTATRAATTAYGAAAAAGATACTYTTTACCAATCTTTATTTAAATYGAAATAYGAAATGWTTGAACAAGAAATAAAAATTTTAGAGGAGAGAAGGGATAAATTAAAAGAAGTGTTAAATGATTTATCGCTAACAAATGAAACTCCGAATTCTATTATTGGGATAGATTTAAGCATACTTCATTTACTTACATGTTCTAAGTGTAGCAAAAACCTAATTCTTCAAAATGGAATTATTAATTGCAATCAAATTACAGAGGGAAAGTTAATTTGTAACTGTGGGGAAGAATACATTATTACTTCAGGTATTCTAACAGCTGGTAATTTATTTAAAGCATATGAGCGAACTTCACTTGAAAGTTCTATTTCAGATTATATTCATGAAACTGATACTGCATATTTGGAAAATATGCATAGAGAAGGAGAATGGGCAAAAAAGAAACTAATGCAATTAGATTTAAATAACAAAATACTACTTGATATAGGATCGGGTCTTGGGTTCTTTTTGCGAAATATTTATGAAGAACTACCAGAAAATTGCCTATATATTGCTGTTGATCGAGATTTGAATAAACTACTATTTTTAAAAGATGTATTAGAAAGAAGAAATCCGAAAAGAAACATTCTCTTTATCTGTGCTGATTTTTTAAGTATACCTATTCAGAATCAGTCTGTGGATATTG
>NZ_JBFTMA010000555.1:0-3041 GCF_056396725.1 Bacillus sp. 05T31 | reverse complement strand
TAACCAAGTAATACTGTAAATAAACTTATGTATAAAAGCAATACTACATTCTTCCTTTAAAAAAGAAAGTCTATAAATACCAACGATACTTCGACAATTTCCTCGGAAATATTTCTTTTCCCCACATAATTTGCTACACTATATATAAACAGACAATTGTATTACATAAGCTGAAATAATAACTTACTGTACAAATATAAAAGCACACTCTTCATATGAAGAATGTGCTTTTACTTTATTAACGTCTAATCCAAACAGCACCTGCAGACTTATCATCTGCTTGYCCAACAACTTGGAATTTAAGKCCAAGGTTTGGAACTTTKCGTCCTGCGTCAGCAATTTGYTTRTTRCTGTATACYTTTGAATCATCAAAYGTTGTAACACCTTGTAATCCAGTATAATTAAACTGTCCTCGTGTAAATGAATTTACACTCCATGAAGGTGTTTGATCAAATGAAAATGCAGCATCTGCAATTTGAATTCCAGTATTACCGTATGCTGGTTTCCCACCTAAATTTCCAACAATCGCTTCTGGATGAGAATCTACAACACCAAGGAAGCCTTCACCTGGATGTAACCCAACCCAGTTATCTTTGAAACTATCATCTGCATACCAAACGACAAGACCTGTATTATATACCGGACCTTTTCCCGCTTTTAATCCATTATCTGATCCAGCATAGTTTCTCCACTCTAGATAATAATAATGGGGTTTCTGTTCTGTCCCATCAGAAACAACGAATCCATTTAACTTCATTTTAGACTGTCCTTCTGCGTCATCTGAAAATACTACTTGTCCATCAACTGTTACATTTACATTATCCATTGCGAAACCTTTATATGTTAAAGCTGGATCTGTAATATAGTCGAATTGTAGTTTAACTTTCTTCCCTTTAAATTGACTTAAATCGTATGATTTATCAATCCATTTTCCATCTGTTGTATCTTTATCTTCTTGGACTATGTTTTCTCCCAATCTATCAATTAATGTTTTCGTTCCATCTTCAGTTACAGCATGTACTTCGATGAAATCACACTCTGCTTCTAGTTCATAATTCGCTTTATAATCAAATTTTGCATTTGTTCCTTTTGTTAAATCGAAGAATGGTGTTTCTAATGTCGTATGAATATCATCGCCTCTTGTACTATAGTATGCACGCTTTCCAAATCCAGGCTTAATTGTTTCAATACTCTTACCTGGTAAGTTGACACGTACGACACCTGGACGATTTGATTTTGTAACACTTTGATCAATATATGTAGGAACGCCTACACCACTCTTAATTTTATCGTAATCTACTTCTAAAATTTTCGCCCAGTTTCCACCCATATTCTTTTGTAAGAAATCTTTATTTTGTGGTGAAAAACTAGTTGGCTCTGTTCCTGCGATTTTTCCTGTCCAGCTACCTCCACTCATTAATGACCAAGCTTCGACAGGTGATCCCATTCCAGTATAATTCGTATCATACTCATCTGGTAAACCAAGGTCATGTCCAAATTCATGTGCAAACACACCTACTGCACCGTCTTCTGGTTCAATTGTGTAATCATGAGCCGCTACTTTTCCATCCCAATAAGGTACTTTAGCTGTTGTTCCTTCAATCGCTACTGGATCCCTTGCTAATTTAGATCGATGTGACCAAATTGCATCATCTCCTAATTTACCACCGCCAGCTTCTTGACCAACACCGGCATGAATTACCATTAAATGATCAATTACACCGTCCGGTTCATTAAGATTGCCATCGCCATTTGTATCATAACGGTCGAACTGATCGAATTGTGATAAATCTAATCCTTTATCCGCTGCAGCTTTTAATGCTTCTTTCACTAAATCACGCGCACCTTTTGGTCCTTTATTATCGTGACCGCTACTACCATCAGCACCGTAATCAGCAGCTTTTCCTGGCACAGTTAGCCACTCCGTTACATATCCGTCTGTCGTATAACTACCACCAGACTGCTCTTCATAATATTGTTTAAACGTTTTTACTTTCGAACCATCAAATAATGTGTACGGTTCATTACCAAATAACATTTTTTGATAATGCTCTCTACTAAAGTCATTCGAATACATATATCCTGGTGTTTGATCAATATTATTATGTTTATAATCACTAAATTCAACGAGTAATACTAATACTTTATCAGTTCGAACAGACCCTTTATACGGCGCTTGCTTTGCTTTAGAAGTTGGGACTTGTCCATTCAGTTGTTTTTTATTTGGTTCTGGCTTTTGCTCAGGACTCACATTTTTTTCAGGTTTCTTTACTTTCTCCTTTTCCTCCATTTTCTTCTCTTTTACTTTTTTCACGAAATCAGATGCCTCTTTAGCAGTATCCGCTGGAAGAATTTCTTTATTTGCCTGATCCCCTTGCTTCTTTTCAATATATTGCTCTACGGCCTTTTTTGTCTCTTCTTTAGACGATGCTGGATTAATTGTTCCTCTTTCTTTCAGCGCTTCCGCTAAACGATCTTCTTGAATTAAGTTATGATCAATTGGCGTTGTAGACACACCTTCTTTTGCTGACGTTTCTGCATATGCTAACGGAGCACTCATTACAGCTGAGCATCCGATGAGTGTTGCGATCGTTAATGATGACAACACTTTAAATGGCGCTTTTTTTCTCATTTTAATCATCCCCTTGTATCAATCTTAAACTTCAGATAAAAATATGTAATCTATCCTCCCTTGTATAATAAAAGACATGATTCTATAAGAAATAAGCTTTCTGTTATAGAATCATGCCCTCCAGTTTTCTGGTCAGACCCTCTATCTTTTTATGTCGAAATGTGAAAAATAAAGAGTGATTTGTATATATTAAATAGCTTATATTAAAAATTTAAAAGACAATATGTACAATTGCATGAAAATTCTTTCAAACAAAAAAAGAACCCAAGTTAATTAAACTTGGGTTCTCCATTTCGTATTATTTCTCTTGTGTTTTTTCCCAATCAGCTAAGAATTTCTCAATTCCTTGATCTGTTAATGGATGCTTCACTAATGAAGCGATTACGTTTGCTGGGATTGTTGCAATATG
>NZ_JBFTMA010000554.1:0-3048 GCF_056396725.1 Bacillus sp. 05T31 | reverse complement strand
CCTTTTTCTTGCGCAATATAATCCATTCGTTGCAACCTTGCTTTTAAATCTTGTTCTTGTGTCGTTATATGTTTGGCCGAATAATCATCATAAATTTCACCTGTTGCATCACAATCAATAAACCATGAATTATATTTAGGTCCATTTTGTAATATCTCGTTCATTCGCTCTTTTACACTAGGAAGAGATAAAGTTGGATTTAACTTTCGCCCTCTACCTAAAAACCCTTGCACTTTCTCACCATTTTTCTTCGTTACAGTGGCTTCTTCATATAACGWTGGRTCATTAAAGGAAGCTGTGTTCCAATTTTTATCACCTTTTTCRTGAATAGAATGRTAAGAATCATACGGACCAACTAAATATCCCATTTCCTTAGCTTCTGTAACGAAATTAGGCTGCATAAATCCTTGTTCCCAGTTCGGTAGACCAATCCACGCTTTGTCTATCCCTACTTTTTTCATTTCCTTTATTATATCCGTTCCATCTGCTTTACCCCATTTACTTACTTCTTCAACTGCATCACCGAGTACTGACTTTAATAAATGTTTATTTAAGCTATACAGCTCTGTCTTCGATAAGTGATCTACACCTTTCTTTAATAACACACTAGCTTCCTGATTAACTTTCGGGAAAATATCCTCTTTATACAATTCCTTCATAGATAATACTTCGTTTRYATARCGYAAAATAACATTTTTTTGRTAYTTATCAATGAAATCTTGTTTACTTACTTGCTCAAACACACTCAGTTCTCCAGGCTCCGAACTATTCTTTTGAATAAGCCCTTTTATATGACTAAACACCGGGCTATTTATTTGCTCTCTTAGCTTCGGCCAATTCACGTTACTTTCTGATAAACCATTTTGATTCCAAAAGTAAAAATKAGCTGCCCCGTAAAGTTTTTCGATTTCTTTATTTTTTCTTGCCTTTTCTTGTAATGTTTTAAATTCACCTTTTCGAGCAATATTATCCTTATACAGTTTAGCGATACTTACTGCATCATTATTTGTCACATATAATTGAAATCCATATGTTTTATTTTTATTTATACTCGGGAATTCATGTGTAAAATCAAACCCTATTTTCGGATCTGAATGAAATTTCAATTCATTATTAAACATATTGTTCGCAATATATACGATCGAATATTTAGAACCATTTAATGCAAAAAACTTCATAGAAAATGATTCAGCAAATGAATATGCATCATCCTTTAAAAACTTCTTCCAGTTCTCATCATTACTCGGAATTTGCTTACCTTCCCATAACGGAAGTGTATAATTTTCAGCTTGCACTTTTGGCCATGTAAAACTTTCTGCACCAGTCGATTCCACTTCAATATTTAAGTGGTCTTTTTTCTTTTCTAAATTTACTTTTACTTTTTGATCCGGATATTCCCATGATGTATGATCCTTGTTTTTTTTCAAATTCGATACCTTCATTTTTGGTAACGGTTGTGATGCCTGTTCTTTTACACCATCATGTTCTACAGTTAACGTAAAAGTCTCAGGATTTACATCGTAAGTAAAATCTTTATACGTCGCTTTCTTTATTTTAGACTCTTGTAAAGCATCATTACCTTTTACATCACACCCGACTAAAGTCGAAAGTGACAATGTTGTAAGAAGACATATCGCTATCATTTTTTTCATCTTCTGCACCTCCACCAATGAATATACAGGAGGTTTGTTACAGGAATATGGCAAAAAAATAATAGAGCTAGCATTATGCTAGCTCTATTATGAGCAAAAAAATTTACGTATTACTGTAATCTGTTTAAAGAAAATATGTAATACAGTGGGACTTTAATCCTTGTTTTTTTATTCTCACTAATAATTAGATCAAGCAAATCTAAATTCCATCAAGCTTTCCTTAACTGAAAAAGTAACTATATATAATATATCCTAAAACTAGCACTAAAATTAATATCCCTGTACCTTTCCAATTCATACCACCTGTCATATCAGCGGGGCTACCTGATTCCGCCCTGTTGAGTCCATCATTCAAAGAACCGGTAGGATTATTTTTCAATTCACTTTGTCTCATACGTTCTCTTTTTTCTTCTGGTGACTCTTTTGAACTCATATAATCACCTCTAAAATTAATGTTCATTCCGAAAAATCCCCTTTAAAATAGATTCTCCATAACGTAAAGAAAGCTAGCGATGCTAGCTTTCTTTATAATCCAATATGTTCTTCCTTATTTACAGTAATCCCTTTATGATCAATTTCAAGCTCACATACTTTCATAGCTGCAAATACTCTCGCTAATTGGTCAGCTATTTCTTTACGCTTCTCGTACGGAGTTAAAATAAAAATGGATGGTCCTGCACCACTAAGCGCTGTGCCATATGCTCCGAATTCTTTTGCACATTTACGAATTGATGGTAATAACGGTACAAGTTCTAAACGATATGGCTCGTGGAAATGATCTCGTTCCATCATTTCACCTACAACTTCCCACTTCTTTTGACATAATGCAGCTACTAATACGTTACTTATCGCACTAGCCTTAACCGCTTCATGAAACGGAAACACCTCTGGTAATACAGATCGRCTTTCMTCYGTATTTAGCTCTTCATTTGGAATAAGAGAAATTACGCCTAATTCCTTACTTTCAATYCTTACAACCGAAACATTCTTTCCATCMAGYGCTCCGATTACAGTTCCACCTAAAATAGAAGCAGCAACATTATCTGGATGTCCTTCAAAATTTGTAGCAATTTGAACYTTYTGATCAGTTGTTAARTKYAAATTTCCAAGYTGATTCGCAAGCTCTATTCCTGCTACAATYGCTGATGCACTACTTCCTAGMCCTCTTGTCAGCGGAATATYACTAGTAACTTCTATTATATAGGGTGATAAAGAAGGAAACACTTTACATGCCGTGCTAACAATTAAATTTTTATCGTCTGTTGGAATTGAATCTTCAAAGGAATGGATTACTTGCCATTTATCTGCTTCCGCCTTTACCACCACATCTAAATATAATGACAATGCTATTCCTACTGAATCAAATCCAGGTCCGACATTCGCTGTACTAGCAGGG
>NZ_JBFTMA010000553.1:0-4886 GCF_056396725.1 Bacillus sp. 05T31 | reverse complement strand
ATGTAGCTCTGTATACGATTACGTGCATCAAATTGCTGCTTATTAATATAGGAAAAAGGAATAATAATTGCTAACACTAAAAGAAACATAGAGATAAGAATAGCTAATTTATTCACACCATAATTGATGCTAATTGCAGCACAAAATATTGCATACATGAGAGTAAAAACTGCCATTACTTTAAATATATTGTTATAAACATATAAACTTTGGGCGATTAAAATAGGAGTTAATCCAACAAAAATCGTTATCGAAGCATTTGATGCAATAAATGCAGCCAAAAAAACAATGAAAAGTTGTACAAAAAAGAAGTACAACAATTGCCTATTCTTTAATGAACTCGCATACCAATGAAAAATAGTATGAATAACAATGACTATTGTAAAGAAAAAACTATCCATAGAGAAAATATTATTACGAAATTCTAAAAGTATTGAAGCTATATATACGAGTGTAATCCATAAAATAATAAACCTTCTTGGAATAAATACCACTTCCAATACATTTGTATCCAAATCTATATTTGAACTTATTTTTTTCATATCTGACCTCCACCATTATATTATACAAGATGCAGCTTACATTTTGATAAAGTGAAACTTTAATCAGTGGGGCTTTTGTCCATCCCCACTGATTATTAGCCCGCACCAATCTGGCTTTTACGGGCAGCCCGGCTCCCACAAATAGCGGGGAAGAGTTATTGATTCCTCTTCATTCTCATTACCGAATACAAATATGAAATATTGCATATTGAAATGCATTGATGTTTTTGTAAGCGCTTACTATAATGAGGGTATAAAGATTTATTACATCTTACTATTTAAAAAAGGAGGCAATCTTATGGAAATCGCAATGGCAGTTTTAAAATTTGTAGGTGGAGTAATTCCATTRGTTCAAGAACTTTTAAAAGYATTYATGTAAGWTTATTATTYRGCAATTATYTATAAGAATTATCATACAAATGATCTGTATATCAAAAAAATTGATACACAGATCATTTGTGTGAGAAAACTTTAAACGAGAATTATGTACCCTAGCAGAACAATAATGATACATCTATCTCAAGTTGGAAAAAGACGCTCACAAGGGCGTCTTTTTATTATATTAATATGTACCTAATAACTTATTCAGGAAATCACTTCTACAATTCATACAATGCTACATAATTAATGTATCTTTTTAAAAATTGCACAATAAAAATCCCCTCAAAGCATAAATTCCAAGGGGTGAGCCTATTTTTTATTAAATTTTGTACATACAGCAATAGCTTTTTCTACGATTTTATCAGATGTATAAACGATGACTTTCTGTTCCCTTTTATTTAGTGCTAATGGAATAATCAATCAAACCAAAAATGCTATAATTAACCCAATCACACTAAGGGGGAACAATTATTTTGCACGGAAAATACATTCAATTTCATGAGTTTGGCAATCCGAAAGATGTGTTACAGGTTGAATATAAAAATATAGAACCATTAAAAAATAATGAAATTTTAGTTCGTATGCTAGTCAGACCGATCAATCCATCTGACTTAATCCCAATTACCGGAGCCTATGCACATAGAATCCCTTTACCTAACATACCTGGTTATGAAGGTGTTGGCATTGTAGAAAATGTAGGTGTTGGCGTTTCTAAAGACCTTATCGGCAAACGTGTTTTGCCGTTACGCGGAGAAGGTACTTGGCAAGAATTTGTTACAACATCAGCTGATTTTGTAGTTCCTATTCCTGATTCCATCGATGATTTTACAGCGGCACAAATGTATATTAATCCCCTTACGGCGTGGGTCACATGCACAGAAACGCTAAACTTAAAACAGAATGACGTTTTATGCTGAATATGTAATCGATACTTCCACTGCCCCGCTTTATGCAACCGTTATGGAATTAACAAACGGGCTTGGTGCAGATGCTGCAATTGATTCTATCGGAGGACCCGATGGAAATGAATTAGCTTTTTCCTTACGTCCAAACGGGCACTTTTTAACGATTGGTCTTCTATCAGGTGTACAAGTTAACTGGGCAGAGATTGTCACGAAAGCAAAAGTGCATGCGAACATATTTCATTTACGACATTGGAATAAAGAAGTATCACCATATAAATGGCAAGAAACGTTTCGTCACTTAATTCGCTTAGTAGAAAATAAACAATTACATTTCATGAAAGTACATTCTACGTATGACTTAGCAGATGTGAAAACAGCGGTTGATGTCGTGCAGTCTGCTGAGAAAACGAAAGGGAAAGTGTTTTTGACGGGTTATTAAATGCAAAAGAAGAAGTCTTTTTGATCGGCCTTTTAAATAGATTAGATAATACATTTAGGAGCACAGAATTGTAAGTATCTGGTATAATTCTATTAAAAGGCGAAAGGAGATTCTAACATGTGGTTAATTACGGTAATTGCGCCTGTTGTAATAGTCGGAGGAATTGTAGTATTTGTAATTAAAAGAATGGAACATAAATATAACCAGGGCAAATTAGGTAAGAAAAAATCAAAAGGTGCTCAACAATTATTAGATAGTTTAATACCTATGGGAATGCTTTTAGGGTGTTTAATCGGTATAATTGTCGACATATTTTCCCCGGGTTATTCACTGTTTACAGTTGGTTTAGGGGCTGGAATAGGCTATTTATTTGGATTTTTTGCCTATGAAATTTATAGCAAGACAGGAAACGATTTTTCATAATCAAAAACAGACACAATTGTGGAATAAGCGAAGTCAAAAAAGTCCCCTTAAAGCATACGCTTCAAGGGGTGAGCCTGTTTTTATTTAATTATATACGTACAGCTGTACCACTTACAGCAACCATTAACATTCCATCACGAACAACTTCATAATCTACGTCAATACCAACGATAGCGTTCGCACCTTTTTGTTTTGCAAGTTCTTTCATTTCATCCATTGCGATATCACGAGCTTCTTTTAGCTTGCTTTCGTAAGAACCAGCACGACCACCGACAACATCACGAACGGAAGCGAATAAATCGCGGACAATATTTGCACCCATAATAGCTTCACCGTTTACAATATCAATATACTCAATAATCTCTTTACCTTGGATTCCAGACGTTGTTGTTACAATCATGACTGACACTCTCCTAATAAGTTGTAGTTTTTTAATGCGCTTTCTTATGTCTTTATTATGACACGGAAACAGTATCTAATCTATTGAATTACCTTACAGGAGTGTGACAATTTTGTAAGAATGAAACGCCTATTATTTTTAATACAGCACTTTAACATTAGGATACATAAACGATTTTCTATTTTCTTTCCAATCCTTTTCTACTTCTTTAAAGGTTGGTCGCCCTAATTCTTCATTGTTTTCATGTTTACTAAACCACTTCTTCACATACTTCTCTCCATTTTTATTTTGAACCGTACAAAGGAAACTATTACTACTATCCTTTAATATTTTTACAATCACGAAAAGACACCTCTTCCCTTTTCAATAAAGTGAAACTTTAATCAGTGGGGGTTTTGTTCATCCCCCACTGATTATTAGTTGAACCAATCGGGCTTTTACGGGCAGTTGATCCCCCACCTAACTTCTTTGCTTTCGCTGAATTTTGAGGTGGGGGTCTTACTGCCCGTTAATGCGGGATAACAGAATAGAACTTGATCTTTTACTATAAGCCCTTCCTCTCTTATAGTCATACGACTCCTCGGCCGCACCAAAGTTGTATGATCAAAAAACGATATTCACTATGTTTACATTTTGCATAATTGATATGTGAAGTAAATATTATTTAAAGAAATCAGAGTTATAGGCATTATGCTTATCAAATATTTTATAGATTTCTAACTTATCATCTAATTTTGCATCTACTAAAATTAATATATTTCCATCGTAAATGTATTCTTCATATTTCTTAGCATGTTCTTCGGGAATTCCTAATCCGATAAATGCTCCTATTAAACTTCCAGCTCCTCCGCCAATACCGGCTCCTCCAATAGCTGCTGCGATAGGTCCCGCTGCTACGATTGGACCCATTCCAGAAACGGCAAGTATACCAAGACCTGTTAATAAACCACCGAGTCCGCCTGCTACTCCTCCTGCCACAAGCCCTGTCGCTGAAAAGATATCCGCTTTATGTGCAGTTTCATGATTCACTTTTTCACCCGATTTTTCTTCCAGATGTTCAATTTCCTTTTGATCCTTCGCAATAGCTGAAATGTTACCCGCCGAGTATCCTTTATCTTTTAATTCATTAATAACGAATGCCGCATCATCAATTGTTCTAAAAATACCTACTATTTTTCTATCTACATCCATAACTATTAACCTCCTAAAGTTTTATATAATGTATCTTTATCTTTCTTCATTTCTGTATACACTAATCTTCTTATTAACATAACCATTTACGAAAAAAGCGAATAGTAAAAGCATTACAAGCGAACTACTTAACAAGTAAATTAAATCAAATGTAATATCAATCATCATTTCATTCATGTATACCAGACTCCTTTTTATTTAAAGTAAAAGTATATTTTGATAGACTAATCTACTAAACATAGAAATCTTACAATTCATCTTCAGTCAATCTCTTTGTAGTATATGTATACCCTTCGTAACCCTTTCTAAACGTAAAAAACTATAATTATATTTTTTCTTATTTATATGTTTAACATTTTTTAAAACGGGTATGTTTATATTGTTATGCTTACTATACAGAAAGGAATATTTCGATGAATGCAATCCAATCTACTACTATTCTTTATAATGAAACACCTACAATAAAGCAGATTCATCATTTTTATGCTTTAATGACAACATTTCAAACTAATCTATTTATAAGTAAACACGGAACACTTACTTCTATTAAAAGCTTAAGCACATTAATATCCTTTTTCCTTACTGTAAAAAAGAGAGAGCTTGTA
>NZ_JBFTMA010000552.1:0-3053 GCF_056396725.1 Bacillus sp. 05T31 | reverse complement strand
GAACATATACAGTCGAATCGGTTGGGGATATGAGTTATGTTGAAAAAGGAAAAGAAAGTGTGGAAATATAATTATATCTCAAATAGAAATAAGAAAGGGAAGCTAGAAAATCTAGCTTCCCTTTCTTATTTTGTAAATTATGGGGTTAATAAAATCTTCCCAGTACTTTTACGGCTCTCTAATAATTCATGTGCAAGAGCACCATCTTGTAAAGAGAATGTAGTAGGACTCGCGATGTTTAATTTTCCAGTCGTAATCCAATCAAATAATTGAGTAGAGCGCTGCTTACGTTCTTCAAAAGTAGTAAGCACGTTCCAAAGGTCTCCACCCGTTAAAGTTTTTGAAGTATCCATAAGCATACGTGGATCAACAGGCGCGGGATTACCGCCAGCCATTCCGTAAAATACGACAGTACCACCATTTTTAGTTGCTTTAAAACTTTCCGCGAGTGTAGAACCTACTGATTCATACACAACATTTACTCCGGCACCATTAGTCAATTCAAGTACTTTCGTATGCCATGCTTCAGTATATAAAAATAAGTGATCAGCACCAGCTAACATGGCTACTTTTGCTTTTTCGTTGGATGACGTGAGGCCGATTACTTTTCCGCCCTGTAGTTTAATCATTTGGATGAGAAGCTGACCAACACCACCAGCTGCGGCATGTACTAATGCTATATCACCCTGTTTTATTTGATAGCTATCTTTCGTTAAATAATGTGCTGTTAATCCTTGTAATAAGACAGAAGCGGCTGTTTCAAAAGAAATAGAATCTGGAAGTGGAATTGCTTTTTCAGATGGAACGGCAACTAATTCTGCATTTGCGAATGGAGCGTCAGCAAATGCAATGCGGTCTCCGGGATTGATAGTAGTAACGTTAATTCCTACTTTTTCAACAATACCAGCCCCTTCATAACCTAATATATAAGGCGGGTTACCAGCGAGATGATAATCGCCGCGGCGTCTATAAATATCAGCGAAATTTAAACCGATTGCTTGCATGCGAACAAGAATTTCATTTGGATTTATGATTGGATCAGGTATTTCTTTATATTGTAGTACATCAGTATTTCCGAACTGTTCGAAATAAAGTGCTTTCATATGGAATACCTCCATTTATATTGTTTGTAGATGCTCTTTATCATACAATACAAATATCAATAGACAAAGAGAATTATTTCGATGGAATCAATCGGAAATATCGATTGAAAAGAGGGATGATAAATGGAGATAAAACAATTAATTACATTTAAAGTAGCGGCAGAGACTTTGAACTTTACACAAACTGCGAAGAAATTAAACTTTGCACAATCGAGTGTGACAGCGCAAATTAAAACGTTAGAGGCTGAGCTCGGTACACCGTTATTTGAGAGATTAGGAAAACGTCTTTTCTTAACTGAAGCAGGAAGGAAGTTTCAACTATATGCCGATAAGATGATCGCACTTAGTGATGAAGCGAAAATGGTTGTGAAAGATGATGAGGAAATAGCGGGTACGTTAATAATCGGTGCACAAGAAAGTCAATGTACATATAGGCTTCCATCTATATTAAAGAAATTTAAAGCACAATTTCCCCAAATAAAACTTATATTTAAACCTGCGCATTCCAATAAAGATGCGAAAGAGCAATTGATGGAGGGGAAAGTAGACCTTGCATTCATCTTAGACGAATGTAAAACAGAAGATGTTTTACATGTGGAGCCACTTATGAAAGAAGAATTAAAAGTAGTAGCTGCTCCTACGCATCGTTTACTTGAACAACCTTCCGTTTCTATAAAAGATTTAGAGAGTGAAACACTTTTATTAACGGAGCTGGGTTGCTCGTATCGGACTTTATTTGAAGAGYTATTTCGTACAGAAGATGTATAYCCAGCAAATARGATTGARTTTGTTAGTGTCGAGGCAATTAAACAATGTGTTATTGCAGATTTAGGAATAGCCGTTTTGCCAGCAATAGTAGTAGAAAAAGATATACGAGAGGGAACGATAAAGGAATTAGTTTTAAAGAATACAATCACTCCGATCTATACACAAATTGCTTGGCATAAAGATAAATGGATGACATCGCCGTTACAGCAATTTATTGATGTAACGAGGGAGTCTTTTACAACGGATTAAGTGGAGAAATATTTATTTTATATAAAAGAAAAAATGGCACTTTTGTATAAAGAACCGATGCTTGCATGTAACAAGTATCGGTTCTTTTATGTTTTAAATAAAGGATGCTATAAAATGTGTATTTCTCAACTTTTTTTCTTAGACGGATAAGTAAATTTCTTCGTATATTCCAATAACCATAAGGGAATTTACAACGTTTATTCGTTTCTGTAAGATGCCTCTAGGAAGCATGAAAGGAGGGCTTACATAGCAGTATAGGTTGTCTTTAGTATACGTACTTATTTTGAGGGGGGAATTTAAAATGTTTAAAAAGTTAATGAAAGTATGCGTGTTAAGTGCGGCAAGTATAGGTGTATTATTTAGTTTCCAAGGAAATACATTTGCAGCTACTGATTTAAGTAGTTATTATGACGGGAAAAATCCAGCAACAACAAAAGTATACGGGGGAAGTACAACGTGTGATGCAGATGGATTTAATGCAAAGTCTACAGCGGTGTACGAGGGTAGTAAAAAAGTAGGGACAGTGTATTTACGTTACAGTAATAAATGTCACGCAGCATGGTCTAAGCTTGTTTTAGATCAACCAGCACCTTCCGTTTCTGGAGGGATATATGCTTACGCTGTTATTAATAAATATAAAAACGGTGTATTTCAAAAATCAGTAGACTCTAATAGTGGTAATGGAGCAATAAAAACAGGTCAAACGAGCACGTATACAGGAATGGTATTTGATTTAACTGCTGATTTTGGTTATACAGCTGATGCTGAAGCGGTGACGATTAATAATGGTTACGGGAAAACTGGACGTTATTAATAAAGGAGTGAAATTCTATGAAACTTTTTAAAAAGGTAAGCGCATGTCTTTGTCTGGCGTTGCTCATTGTAACTAGTATGTTTAGTACGACCAATAGTGATAAAGCATATGCAGAAGAC
>NZ_JBFTMA010000551.1:0-3054 GCF_056396725.1 Bacillus sp. 05T31 | reverse complement strand
GTTCAGCGCTTGTGCGACGTCAATGGAAACGTTGGCGATTGGATCAGCTTTTATAGATGGTGGATTTGCGAATCGTATTTTAGCTACAGTAAGTAGTCATAATGCGACGGCTGAAAGACAATTTCGTTCCCCAACAGAATACGGAGGACAAAAGCCAGGGACAGCAAACTCAACTGTTACCGGAGCAGGGTCAATATTAATTAGCAATGAGGAGAGTGCAATTAAAATAACAGCAGCAACAATTGGTAAAGTGCAAGATTTAGGAATTGCTAATCCTTTAGATATGGGATCAGCGATGGCACCAGCTGCTGCTCATACAATTCAACAACATTTTGAAGATTTGAGAAGAAGTGCAGCTGATTATGATCTTATTGTTACTGGTGATTTATCGGCTGTTGGGACACCAATTGCGAAACAACTTTTACTTGAGGAAGGGTATGATTTGGGGAATGTATACAATGATTGTGGATTAATGATTTACAATTCAAATCAAGAAGAAGTGTTTGCAGGGGGCAGTGGTTGTGCTTGTTCAGCTGTTGTAACATACGGCCATTTATTGCGTGAAATGCAAAAAGGGAATTTACAAAGAATTTTTGTCGTTGCAACTGGAGCTTTATTAAGCCCGATGATGATGCAACAGAAGGAAACGATTCCAACGATTGCGCATGGTGTTGTGTTTGAAAGCGTTAAAGGAGAGTGAATTGTGGATTTTGTATATGCATTTCTTGTAGGAGGAGCTATTTGTGTAATTGGACAAGTGCTGCTAGATTTCGCAAAGTTAACACCGGCACATTTAATGGCAACTTTTGTAGTCGCCGGAGCTATTTTAGACGGATTCGGATTGTACGATAAGCTTATAAAATTTGCAGGTGCTGGGGCAACAGTCCCTATTACAAGTTTTGGACACTCACTATTGCACGGGGCAATGCATGCGGCAGAAAAACATGGATATTTAGGRATTGGAATCGGTATGTTTAGCTTAACGTCTGCGGGGATTTCAGCAGCGATATTATTTTCATTTTTTGTTGCACTTATATGTAAACCGAAAGGATAAATCAAATGAGACGAAGGGTTGTTTTGGTCACAGATGGAGATGAATATGCAAAGCGGACAATTGAGCTGTTAACAAAGGAATTTGGGGGGAGGTGTATTTCAGCATCGCAAAGTAATCCGACCAAATTGACAGGGAAGAAAGTTGTTGAGCTTATTATGCAAACGCCATATGACCCTGTATTTGTCATGTTTGATGACAGCGGATTTATAGGAGAAGGATCTGGTGAAAAGGCGTTAAAGTATGTCGCAACACATAAGCAAGTTGATGTACTGGGTATTTTAGCAGTAGCATCTAATACACATCATTGGGAATGGGCACGTGTAGATGTAAGTGTAGATCGGAATGGGAATTTGACAGAATACGGCGTTGATAAATTTGGACTCCCAGATGGTGACATTGGCAGGATTAGTGGGGATACGATTTATTGTTTAGATGATCTGAATGTTCCTGTCATTGTGGGGGTCGGTGATATTGGCAAGATGTGCGGAAATGATGAATGGGAGAGAGGATCACCTATTACTAGAAAAGCGATTCAATTAATTTTGGAAAGGAGTGGCTTTTATGACGAAGCCTAAAAAAGTGAATATCCCGATTTCATCTTTTTTAAGTGATAATGAAAATTATTTAAAGCAAACAGTTGGACTTGGTGTTACATACGATGTTGGTATTCGTAAATTTCAAATTTTAAATAAAGAAATTGGTGTGTTATTTGTAAATGGACTTTGTGATACGAATTATATTATCCCTATTTTAGAAGAAGCGGTGGATACAAATGAAATAAGGGATGTAGAAGAAGATACAGTAAAGCTTTTAGAGAATCGTTTAATTCATCAACAAGTAAGTAAAGTAAAAACGATGGATGATGTAATGCTCCAAGTATTATCAGGACTCATTGTTATATTTGTGGAAGGTGAAACGGAAGCGTTCGCAATAGATGTTCGTAGTTATCCGGGCCGGACACCGACAGAACCAGATACAGAAAAGGTAGTGCGTGGTGCAAGGGATGGATTTGTTGAAAATATCGTTGTAAATACAGCGTTAATTCGTAGAAGGATACGCGATCCACGTCTTCGAAATGAAATGATTCGAGTAGGAGATAGATCGCAAACGGATATTTGTATTACATATGTACAAGATGTTGCAAACACAGATTTAGTAAAGATTATAAAACAAGAATTAAATAACATTGATGTAGACGGGATTACGATGGCGGATAAAACAGTAGAAGAATTTGTAGTCAAGCAAAGCTATAATCCCTTCCCGCTTATTCGATATACAGAAAGGCCGGATGTAGCAGCAAATCATCTATTAGAAGGACACGTGCTAGTGCTCGTTGATACATCACCAAGTGTTATGATTACGCCAACAACATATTTCCACCATTTACAGCATGCAGAGGAGTTTAGACAAAATCCCGCTGTAGGTACATTTTTACGTTGGGTACGTTTTTTAGGTGTTATATTTTCGTTATTCTTATTGCCGTTTTGGTTAGTCTTTGTATTTGATCCAACTCTTTTGCCTGAAAGCCTTGCTTTCATTGGACCGAATAAGATGACACATTTACCAATTTTATTACAAGTTTTGATGGCGGAAATCGGACTCGAATTTTTAAGGATGGCTGCTATTCATACACCGACATCATTGTCGTCTGCAGCAGGATTAATTTCTGCCATATTAATTGGCCAAATTGCAATTGATGTAGGTTTGTTTGTACCAGAAGTTATTTTGTATGTAGCGGTTTCTATGATTGGRTCATTTGCWACGCCAAGTTATGAGTTGGGGCTTGGGAATAAGATTGGAAAATTATTTGTYATTATTTTRACRGGTATATTTCATGAAATGGGATTTGTCATTGGAATGACGATRTTGATTCTRTTTTTAACATCTATAARAAGYTTGCAAACACCGTATTTATGGCCGTTTTTACCGTTTGATTGGGGCGCGTTAACGAAAATTTTACTTCGTCCAACTATGTCTAGTTTAAAGGTTCGTCCAAGTAT
>NZ_JBFTMA010000550.1:0-3060 GCF_056396725.1 Bacillus sp. 05T31 | reverse complement strand
CTCCTCAAGTTACTCTTCATCCTATGCAGAGATGAAAAATTGGTGAAAAGACCCATAAAAAATAAAAAACGGTAGAAGTACGAAATGTACTTCTACCGCTTTCTTTATAACAAATCAGGTATCGCTTCAACTTCATGTTTTCGAACACGTCCCATCAATGAGCCTACTGCATCTTTCACATTATTCCCATTGAACAGCACGTCATATAAAGCAGCTGTAATCGGCATTTCAACTTCCATTTTCTCCGCCAATTCATGAGCAGCTTTCGTTGTTCTTACACCTTCTACAACCATACCCATACTTTCTAGCACTTCTTCTAAAGAGTGCCCTTTTCCAAGCATATTTCCAGCGCGCCAATTTCGGCTATGCACACTTGTACAAGTTACAATTAAGTCTCCCATACCAGTTAGACCAGCAAACGTTAACGGATTTCCGCCCATTTTTCTTCCTAAACGAGCAATCTCTGTTAAACCACGTGTCATTAATGCTGCTTTCGCATTATCACCTAATCCAAGCCCGTCAGATATCCCCGCAGCTAGTGCAATAATATTTTTTAAAGCACCACCAAGTTCAACTCCAACGATATCTGGGTTTGTATATACACGGAAATAGCTATTCATAAACAAATCTTGTACTCCCTCAGCCGCTTCCATACGCTTTGCTGCAGACGTAACAGTTGTCGCTTGACGCAATCCAACTTCTTCAGCGTGACTCGGCCCAGATAGTACAACAACATCCTTAATCAAGCTCTCTGGAATTTCTTCCTCAATCACTTCCGAAATACGTTTTGACGTACCTGGTTCGATTCCTTTACTTGCATGAATCCAAGTAATTGGCTCTGTAACAATTTCTTTCATCTCTTGCAATACGTCTCGGTACGCTTTCGTCGGTACTACTAGCAGTACTGTATTTACATCTACTAATGCTTCTTCTAAAGAAGAGTAGGCTACGATTGTGCTTGGCAATGTAATCCCTGGAAGATATCTACTGTTCTCACGCTTCGTATTAATTTCATTCATGAGTTCAGGACGGTTTCCCCAAATACGTACATCATGCCCATTGTCAGCTAATACCATCGCTAACGCTGTTCCCCAGCTACCTGCTCCTATTACTGTGATTTTTGTCATAAAATCACATCCTCTCCATTAGTCTCTTGCTCTAGCGATAATGTGAATCGGCGTTCCTACAAAACCGAACGCTTCACGTAAACGGTTCTTTAAGAAGCGCTCATATGAAAAGTGCATTAATTCTGTATCGTTTACAAATATAACAAATGTTGGTGGTTTTACCGCAACCTGTGTCGCATAGAAGATTTTCAGACGGCTACCATTATGTGTCGGCGTTGGATTCATCGCTACCGCATCCATAATTACATCATTTAATACATTCGTTTGTACACGGATGCTATGGCTTTCATTTACCTCATTGATAACCGGTAATAACGTTTGTGTACGCTTTTTCGTTTTCGCAGATAAGAATACAATCGGTGCATACTCTAAAAATTGGAAATGAGCACGGATGTTTTCTTCAAATGCTTTCATTGTTTTTTCATCTTTTTTCACTGCATCCCATTTGTTTACAACGATAATAACAGCTCGTCCTGAATCATGAGCATATCCAGCGATTTTTTTATCTTGCTCAATAATTCCTTCTTCTCCGTCTAAAACGACTAAAACAACGTCAGAACGTTCAATCGCTCTAAGTGCACGAAGTACACTATACTTTTCTGTACTTTCGTATACTTTCCCTTTTTTACGCATACCAGCTGTATCGATGATTACATAATCTTGATCATCTTTACTATATGGTGTATCAACAGCATCACGTGTCGTTCCCGCTATATTACTTACAATTACACGTTCTTGACCAAGAAGTGCATTTACAAGTGATGATTTCCCTACGTTTGGACGTCCAATTAAAGAGAAACGGATTGTTTCATCGTCATACGCTTCTTCTTCAATCTTTGGAAAATGATTTGCAGCTTCATCTAACAAATCACCAAGTCCTAAACCGTGTGTACCTGAAATCGGGAATGGCTCGCCAAATCCTAATGCATAAAAATCATAAATATCACTACGCATGTCTGGATTATCAACCTTATTTACCGCAAGTACAATTGGTTTTTTAGAACGGTATAAAATTTTAGCAACTTCTTCATCTGCTGCAGTTACACCATCGCGACCATTCGTCATAAAAATGATAACATCCGCTTCATCAATCGCTACTTCCGCCTGTTGAYGAATTTGTGTCAAGAACGGCTCGTCTCCAATATCAATTCCACCTGTATCAATAATGTTAAACTCATGATTTAACCATTCTCCCGCACTATAAATACGGTCTCGCGTTATACCTGGTATATCTTCTACGATTGAAACTCTTTCTCCAACAATTCTATTGAAAATAGTAGATTTCCCTACGTTCGGGCGGCCTACTATCGCTATTACTGGTTTCGGCATATACTTTCATCCTTTCAACTTGCTTCTGTTTATTATGTAAAAAACCCTTCTTTGTGCAAGAAGGGATTTGCATTCCAGAATATTTCTCAACGTATCAAAACACCTCACATTATACCACACGTTACTAATGTTTCACAATAATATATACATTATCTTGTAAGCGATGTGCAATACCATCTAAAATAGCCTCTAAATTATTTGCAACAAATTCCAGTTCCTCTGTCGACTCGCAAATAAATAAAGGGGCACCACCTGCAAATTTCTCTGGCGTTGTTGTAATGACTGCGAGAATAACACTTTCTAACATCATCTCTTATCTCCCCTTCCTTTCGGAGCTTCTGATGACATATGAACAGCACTCTCTAATGTTGGTACATTTCCGATTACCCCTATCGCTTTTTCTGCATCTTGATCTTGCGGCAGAACAAAAATCCCAACTCTCCCATCCTCTAAATCACGCTTCGCTAACGGTACAAGTGCCGGCGTTCCAGAATCTCTATATATTCCTAAAGCAACCGAAACATCATGTAAAATAGCTTGCCGTTGTCCTAAGTTTGAGATTGTAACCATCGCATCTATCGATTTCGGTTTTAAAATAAATCCC
>NZ_JBFTMA010000549.1:0-3061 GCF_056396725.1 Bacillus sp. 05T31 | reverse complement strand
CGACGGTACTTTAGCAATTAAAGATGTTAAATTAGCGACAAAGTACAGCATTACAGATGCAAAAGGTGATAATGCTGGTGAAGATTTTGGTAAGCACATTAAAGTAAAATTCCTTTGGAACTGGGATAAACAAAGTGAGCCTGTATATGAAACAACTTTAGCGGATTTACAAAATGCTGATCCAGATCTTTTAGCTAAAGACATCTTTGCTCCTGAGTGGGGAGAAAAGGGTGGCTTAGAAGCTGGAACAGAAGACTATCTATGGGTACAATTTGTATTCGAAGATGATGGTAAAGATCAAAACAAATTCCAAGGCGATTCATTGAACTTAGAATGGACATTCAATGCTAACCAAACAGATGGCGAAGAAAAATAATAAATAAAAAAAGCGGGGATTTCCCCGCTTTTTTTTATAAAGAAAAAAAGAAGTGCCCGTTTTAAGCACTCTTTCATATGTATTATTGTTGATTTTTCTTCCATTGTGTAAATTCGAGAAATTCACGAAACTGTTCTTTTGAGACACCAGAGCTCATCGCATCTTTAACGAGCTGTGTCCATTCGGAGTCTAGATGACTTTCCGTTGTTGTTTCATCGTGAAGTAAAGTATCAACTGGAATTTGTAGAACAGCTGCAATTTTTTCAAGAAACTGAATAGAAGGGTTTTTTTGTAAATTCCGTTCTATAGAACTAATGTAAGATTTAGCGACACCAGCTTTTTCGGCGAGTTCTGTTAATGAAATGCCTTTTTGTAAACGAAGGCGTTTTATACGTTCTCCTATCATATTTGCGCACCTTTCTATCAATATGTAGTCGTCTTATGATGTGATTATTATAACATAAACTTCGTTAAAAAGAACGAGGCTATTGAGCCTGGCTCGTATGCTTCATACGTTGAAAAAAGTGTTCAATATCTTGCAGGGCAATGCCAGCATCTAGAGCTTCAAGTATTAAATCAATCCATTCTTGATCTAGTGAGTCAGCCTTATCTTTGTACAAATGTAATTCCTCCCTAATTAGTGGTCATAATTGCTGCTACAGAATATATGATAATGCAATCGGATTTTGTATTTTATATAGTGAATTATCAAATATTTTGTAGATGAAACAAAGATAAAATCCCCATTAAATTCCCTCTATGGCGATTATAAAGTTTCTGACAAATATTTTCAATATTTTCTGAAAACATTGTTGAATTGTGATATATTCGTATACTAACTATGAAATTTTTACAAATATATTAAAAAAATTACATAATATAACTAAATATTGAAAATATATTGAATTTTTAATAATATAAAGTATGTAATACATATTTTATATTAGGGGAGGCAATAAGGGATGAAAAAGAAACCATTTAAAGTGTTATCATCAATTGCTTTGACAGCTGTTCTAGGCTTGTCGTTTGGTGCTGGAAGCCAGTCTGTATACGCTGAAACGCCGGAGAACAAGACAGCTACAAGTCCAGTTGATGATCACTTAATCCCAGAAGAGAGATTAGCAAATGCGCTAAAAAATCGTGGGGTAATTGATTCGTCAGCTTCAGAGACAGAAACAAAGAAAGCTGTCGAAAAGTATGTAGAGAAGAAGAAGGGTGAAAATCCTGGGAAAGAAGCGRCAAATGGGGACCAACTTACGAAAGATGCATCTGACTTTTTAAAGAAAGTGAAAGATGCGAAAGCAGAMACGAAAGAAAAGTTAGACAAACCRGCAACAGGGACACCTGCAGCGACAGGCCCAGTTAAAGGCGGTCTAAATGGTAAAGTACCAACTTCTCCAGCAAAGCAAAAAGAATATAACGGTGAAGTTCGAAAGGATAAAGTACTCGTTTTACTTGTAGAGTATGCTGATTTCAAGCATAACAATATTGATAAAGAACCTGGCTACATGTATTCTAACGATTTTAACAAAGAACACTATGAAAAAATGTTATTCGGTGATGAGCCATTCGCGTTAGAGGATGGAAGCAAAATCGAAACGTTTAAACAATATTACGAAGAGCAATCTGGTGGTAGCTACACAGTGGACGGAACAGTTACAAAATGGTTAACGGTTCCTGGTAAAGCAGCTGATTATGGTGCTGATGCTGGTACAGGTCATGATAATAAAGGACCAAAAGGACCACGTGATCTAGTAAAAGATGCATTAAAAGCAGCTGTAGATAGCGGCCTTGATTTATCACAGTTTGATCAGTTCGATCAATACGATGTAAATGGTGATGGAAATCAAAATCAACCGGACGGTTTAATCGATCACTTAATGATTATTCATGCGGGTGTTGGACAAGAAGCWGGYGGYGGTAAATTAGGTGATGATGCRATTTGGTCACATCGCTGGACAGTTGGACCAAAACCATTCGCAATTGAAGGTACACAAGCGAAAGTTCCATATTGGGGAGGAAAGATGGCAGCATTCGACTACACAATTGAACCAGAAGATGGCGCAGTTGGTGTATTCGCACATGAATATGGCCATGATTTAGGTCTTCCGGATGAGTATGATACACAATATAGCGGTGATGGTGAGCCGGTTGAAGCTTGGTCTATTATGAGTGGCGGTAGCTGGGCTGGTAAAATTGCTGGAACAACACCAACGAGTTTCTCACCACAAAATAAAGAGTTTTTCCAAAAAACAATAGGTGGTAACTGGGCAAATATCGTAGAAGTAGATTACGAGAAATTAAATAAAGGTATCGGTCTAGCAACATACTTAGACCAAAGTGTTACGAAGTCAGATCGTCCAGGTCTGATTCGTGTTAACTTACCAGATAAAGATGTAAAAGGAATTCAGCCTGCATTTGGTAAACAGTATTACTACAGCACAAAAGGTGACGATCTTCATACAAAGATGGAAACACCGCTGTTCGATTTAACAAATGCAACGAATGCGAAATTTGATTTCAAGTCATTGTATGAAATTGAAGCAGAGTACGATTTCCTTGAAGTACACGCTGTAACAGAAGACGGTCAACAAACGTTAATTGAAAGACTTGGTGAGAAAGCAAATCATGGAAATGCAGCTACAACAGATGGAAAATGGATTGATAAATCATATGATTTAAGTC
>NZ_JBFTMA010000548.1:0-3062 GCF_056396725.1 Bacillus sp. 05T31 | reverse complement strand
CGTTATTCCAATCAACATATATCCAGGTTTCATGAGCTCAAACGACATGCAACTCTTATGGCCTTTCTCATTCATATATATGCTTTTTTAACAGATCAAGGAATAGAGATGCTTGAGAAACTAATGGGTAGAATGTTTAATCGTGGAGAAAAGAAACATAAGGAACATTTTCAAAAGGACGGAAAAGCGATTAATGAAAAGGTTCGTTTATACGCAAAAGTTGGAAAGGCTTTAATTGAAGCAAAAGAATTAGAACAAGACCCATTTGAATCTTTACAATCTATCATTTCATGGGAACAATTTGTACAATCAGTGGAACAGGCTGAAGAACTAGCCAGACCAGCAGAATTTGACTATTTAGATCTACTAGATAATCATTATGGGCATTTTCGGAAGTTTGCACCTAGATTATTAAGAACGTATGTATTTAAAGCCTCTAAAGCGAGCCATACTTTATTTCAGGCCCTAGAGATGTTGAAAGAAATAAACCAAACAGGAAAAAGAAAAATCCCTGAAACAGCTCCGATGGATTTTCTCAAGTCGAAGTGGTTTAAACATGTGATTAAAGAAAATGGTATTGATCGTCATTACTATGAGTTCGGTATCTTTTCAGAATTATGTAATCATCTTCGTTCTGGAGACATGTGGGTCGTAGGAAGTAGACAATATAAGGATTTTGAAGAATATCTTTTACCTCAAGAAAAATGGAAAGAATTAAAGGAAAAAAAACAAGTTCCACTAACAATTCCAACCAATATAGATCAGTATTTACAGGAACGATTTGAGTTAATGGAAGAGCAACTCTCTAAGGTAAATCATTTGATTCAAAATCAATTATTGCCAGATGTTGAAATCTATGCAGATAAAATACAAATTGCATCTTTAAAGAAAATTATTCCAGATGAGGTCGAAGATCTAACAAGACTTATTTATAGTGTATTACCGCGTATTAAATTAACAGATCTATTGGTAGAAGTAGATAGCTGGACTCATTTTAGCAAACATTTTGTTCATCTTCATACCCAAACTGAGCCAAAAGATAAATCCATTTTATTCGCAGCTATTTTGGCTGATGGAATTAATCTTGGTCTTTCAAAAATGGCAGATGCATGTCCAAATATATCTTATTCACAATTAGCTTGGATATCGGATTGGTATATAAGAGATGAAAATTACTCCAAAGCTCTTGGAGCAATCACTGATTTTCAGCATAAATACCCATTCACTTCTCACTGGGGAGATGGTTCAACTTCATCCTCTGATGGACAATTCTTTAGAGCTGGTGGTCAGTCTAGTCCGTTGGCACAAGTAAATGCAAAGCATGGTAGGGATCCAGGGTTAAGTTTTTATACACATATCTCAGATCAATATGCCCCATTTTATGTACAAGTTATTAGTTCTTCAGAAGAAGCTCCACATATTATTGATGGATTACTATACCATGAAACAGATTTGGAAATTGAAGAACATTATACGGATGCAGCAGGATTTGTAGATCATGTCTTTGCCATGTGTCATATGCTAGGATTCCGATTTGCTCCTAGAATTAAAACGTTTAGTAAAAATAAAATTTATACTTTTGAAAAGCCCTTAAATCAACCTCATCTAGAATTTATGATTGGTGGAACAATTCATACAAAGAAAATAAGAGAAAATTGGGATGACTTATTAAGATTAACTAGCTCTGTTCGTAATGGAACAGTCACAGCTTCTCTTATTCTCAAAAAGCTTGCGGCCTATCCAAGGCAGAATAGCTTATCTGTAACTTTGCGTGAGATAGGAAGGATTGAAAGAACTTTATATACATTAGAATGGTTGCAGAGTCCTGAGCTTAGAAGACGTGTACAGGTTGGTTTAAATAAAGGTGAAGCAAAACATGCACTTGCTCGAGCTGTATTTTTTAATCGATTAGGGGAAATTCGTGATCGTTCTTATGAGGATCAATTACATAGAGCGAGTGGTTTACAACTTCTTATTTCAGCAATTGTATTATGGAATACTGTATACATATCACGTGCAGTAGATGCTTTGCGTGCAAAAGGATTGGACATTCCAGAGGAATATTTACAACATATATCTCCACTTGGATGGGAACATATTACGTTGACAGGTGATTATATTTGGAACTTAAATGAAAAAACAAATTTTAATAATCTAAGACCATTACGAGAGAAAAATTATATAAAAAAGTAGTAAAGTAAGTAGCCCGTTCCTTAACGTACAGGGAACTGGCTAAAATGTGTCCAAATTGTGTCKAAACGTACAATTTTCTTTTTTTGATAWGGTGACCCCATTGCCATCAAGCTAAAAAGAACGAGTTACCCCAAAACAATAAAAATGAGCAAAATGCACAATTTTTTTGTTCTGAGGGGATATTATGAGGTTTTAACTTAATGGGCATATAAGGTGACACTTAGTACCACCTTATAATTAGGTAAATTAGACCTGATACAAAAATTAACGGAAGAATTACTAATAGTTTAGTTTTGAGAGGCATACTTTTATCTGGAACTCCTGGATGAACAGTAAAAAGTAGTAACAGAATTGCTCCAATAATTCCTAAAATTATTTTAATAATAATTCCCCTCCTATGAGATATTCTTGATAAGAGTATATCATAGCCACATATTTTTTTGGGATATAACTGTATTTTTGTAAAATATTGAAAAACCTTTACATGTTTAATCGTGTAATATTATCCCATTTTCGATTTTGAGGTGATTTTATACATAATCCTTATGGGCATGAGATTAACTCATATTCATAAATAAACAAAAAGAAAAGCTATAAAAAGACTATGAAAAATTAAGAACTTAAAAGGTGGTATCGGTATTCTGTTCTTATCCCATCGCTATCAAGCTAACAAAACAAAATTCCACTAAAATAAAAAAATACGCTATTCTTTCTGTAGAATCATAGGAAAGGATGGCGTGTTTGATATGAACTTATCGATTTTTGATGAATTAGAATTGTTTTCTAGAGAGTTGGAACGATATATGTCACCTGATGCTTTAGAGCAATTAGCTAAAAATGTAGGATTTGTTAAACGAAAAAGTAAATAC
>NZ_JBFTMA010000547.1:0-3063 GCF_056396725.1 Bacillus sp. 05T31 | reverse complement strand
ACGTAACACCTAAAAGGCTAAAGAAAGTCTTTTTATTTTCAAATCCTTCATTGCGTAACTGTTCATAGGAAAAGTCTTTCGTAAAATCCATGGAAACAAAATGAAGGTTATTTGGAATTTCAAGTTCTGCTTCTTTTACTCTTATCTTCTTAAACTGTTGCGTAGAAGGATGATCAACTTCAAATATTTCTATTTTATTTTCTAATTTTCGGTTTCTAAAACTAAACGTGTCTAAGCCTGCACCGAGTATGACGTATTGTTTTGCGCCTAGTGTAATTTCATGTAGTAATACTCTTTCACAATATGCCGCACGTGCTAAAGGTGTTGGTGATAACTGAACTTGCGTAATCCATTTTAATATTTCTTTTGGATTATCTTGAAACTGCACTGCAATATCTTGATTAAAAAAATGTATCCCTTGAACCATGTTCATTTCAATATTGTTACGCTCTTTTTGTGAAATTAAATCTTTAGCTACATAATCATCAAAGATTTTAGGACTATCAAACTCACTATGATACGCCCTCCCGAAAGCTGATACTAACGACGTTACACTTGCTTCACCTTGTTTCACGCACATACACTCCTTCATTTTCACAACAAAAACAGGGTTCCCCTGGCCAGGAGAACCCTATTATACAACTTATTTTTTAATTGGTAAATTATAGCACAAATAAGTTTTTTTGTCAAGTTATACGTCTTTCTAATCGCTCAAAATCGAAACTACTCGTTCTTGCAAACGCCATTCTTGCAAACTGGATCGGCTTCGGCTGAAGTAGTATTCAGCACGGCCAGTGACTGTGATTCGGCCCATGTTTTCTCAAGCGCTTCGAGAAATACATTCGCCGGCTGCGCGCCGGAAACAACATATTTGCGATCGATGACGTAAAATGGTACGCCACTTACACCCAAACGAACGCCCTCGAGATGATCCGCCCGCACTTCATCGGTGAACTGATCACTTGCCAGCATCTCCTCTGCAGCTTTCGGATCAATCCCTGCTTCAGCGGCAATCGCAATCAACGTTTCATGACGGCCAACATGCTTACATTCGGTAAAATAAACTTTGAACAACAGCTCGGCTACCTTATTATTTTTGCCATGCTGCGCCGCAAAGTGAAGCAGACGGTGAGCGTCTAACGTATTTGTCAGCTGAAGCGTATCAAATCTTAGGTCCAATCCATCTACTTCAGCCTGTTTGGCAAGACTCTCGTGTATCTCCTTTGCCGCTTCCCGGCTCATTCCGGATCTGGCGGAAAGCACATCGTAAGCATCATATTCCGTATCTTTCTTCGCATTTTCATTCAGTTGAAAGCTTTTATAAACAATTTGCACTTGATCTTTATGAGCAAATTGCTCAAGTTCTGCTTCGATACGACGTTTCCCAATATAACAGAACGGACAAGCAATGTCTGACCACACTTCTACTTTCATTTAAAAACCCCCTTTATAATGCAACCACGTCTCAACTTGGTTGACTATATTATGCATAGTACAATAACCTCTTAAATAAAGTCAATTTAGTTGACTTTATTTAAGAGGTTATTGGGTTCTGGTGCAAATAATTAAAAAAGATATAAAAAGACGTAGATTTTTCGTTTCGCTATATTTTACATTTTTATCACTCGAACATTAGCTCTGCAACTGAATATAGGGCTGCTTTTTCATAAAAAACCTCCACATGTAGTATGTAAGGAGATTATCTCATGGTTTATTTACAAATTGTAGGTGGGGAATATTTGACGCTTACCTTTTAAACGATTTATATCGATACATTCCCTGTCATTTCAACAATTTGTTTGTTTTCTAGAAGGAAGATTTCACTTCACACAGAATATTCCTATTTAAAAATGGTAATGGAGGCTTCCCTCATGAAAAGATTAGTCATTATTACAGTAGGAAAAACGCACAGCGGAAAAACTATATTTGCAAGAGCGCTAGAAAAAGAGTTACCTAACTCTTTTATTATGGATCAAGACAACCACGCTGAATTTATTAACACGTATTATGAAAAATTGCAGCCGACAGAAGGACCGAATACACTGAAGCATGGCCTTTCAAAATTCATTGTCGATTACGCTACAGAATACACAAATCTACACCTTATCATTTGCAACTCAAATAGAAGCCGAAATGGACGAATGTATTTGCTGAATGAATTGTTTAAGAAAGAGGAATATGTACGTGTATTAGTCCCTTTTGACATTCCAGATCATGTTCTTTATGAAAGAGTGGCTCATAGTAAACGCAGTACAAATATATTTAGAGGTGACTATTCCAATTTTGAGGAAGTACTCGTTCGGCAACAAGCTGAATCACTACATGAAGATGTAGTAGATCCTGTAGAAAATGAGGCTGATTATTTGTTTGTTATTCACGATAGTAAGGATGTGAACTCTACTATAGAAGCTATTGTTCATCTTGCTGAAGATTTGTCCCCTACCCCAAAATAAGAGATTATAATAATTTCATAATCATAGATTATTATGCAAATACTTCCTATAAGCGCCGAACATGGTATATAATAATAAAATAATCTACTTCTATATGCTCAAGACTACACAAAACAGCTCATGCATATGAAAGAAAAGAGGTACAAAAATATGAAAACAAAACAAACAATCGCTGCGTCTACACTAGCTTTAGCAATGATTGCGGGATCTACCCCTACTCATGCAGAAGTAAATGATGCTACTCCCCAGCAAAGTACTGGAGATCGATTAGCTGAAATTAAGCAACATAAACAAGAGTTAGATGCGAAATTGCAGCAGCACAAAGAAAATGTGGATCAAACATTAAATGAACTTAACCAAGTTAAGGAAAATGTTGATACAAAGGTTAATGAACTACATCAACGCAAAGAAGTTGCTGATGAAAAAATCAGTGAGATTAAACAGCATAAACAAGAGTTAGATGCAAAACTTCAGCAAGACAAACAAATTGCCGAAGAGAAAATCGCTGAAATGAAAGAGCATAAAAAGCAAGTAGATGAAAAAGTTGCTGAAATGAAAGAGCATAAGCAAACTGTCGATGAAAAGGTTAATGAACTTAAAGATCATAAAC
>NZ_JBFTMA010000546.1:0-3065 GCF_056396725.1 Bacillus sp. 05T31 | reverse complement strand
GTAGATGAGGCAATTAGAGAGGTTGCGAAAATATCCCAAAATGGAAAAGATTATTTTCATGATGTACAACTAGCAGAAGAACTAATTCATCTTTTACGGAAAAAACAAAAAGAATTGATTCATTTTGGAGATGATATTGCTTATGCAGCCAATTCGTTACGAGATAAAGATAATCAATTAGGGACAAATTTTGAAGGGCTGGCGGTGAGATAATACGATGGATTTTATAGGGGAAATTCAAAAAATAGAGAAAGAAATAGAGAAAGCTGCTGTAGGTACAGTTGGAACTATTATGGATGAGTTGCAAGCTGTTAAAAAGCAATTAGAAAAAGAAATGCAACAATCATTTTTAAAAACTGATGTAGCATTCAAAACAAATAGCATAGTAACAAGTCAAAAACATGCCATTCAAAAAAATAAAGAAGCCTTTCATGATGTATGCAAAAGTTTATCTGAACAAGGAATTGAATTAAACAAAAGTTTTGAAAGTAAAACGGGTAATGCAATAAAAGAAACATTACATAAACATCTCGATCAAATTCGGAATGAAATGATTTCTAAACAATATGATTTAATTAATAGTTGTGGAAAGAAATAAAAAAATAAAGAATTGCTATTATTATTTTAATCTATATGCATACAAAAAAGTCCTCTTATGTAGGACTTTTTTGTATTTGAAAAGTAAACTTTTGAATATTAGTTTACTTTCATTACCGCTAAAGCATTGACTTCTCACTAAATAACCTGAAAGCCTCAGTTCACGAAACAAAAATATACATTCAAAACACTGTGAATAAAAGAGTCTAAAATCCATGAACAAAAAACCACATCTCATTGATGTCCACCCCATTTTTCTTTAAAATCCTATACGTATTTTCCCTCCATCTTCTATATGCTTCCTTAAATAATAATACTTATGGAGTTCTATAATCATATAAAACAAGACAAACGAAAACACTGTGCATGCAGACATAAATACAATTGCCCCCATCTGTTGTGTTGCAATGCTAAGAATTATATTAGTAATTAACTGCCCCAATCCCGCTGCAATAGCTGCTACTTTTACACCACCAGTTCCTTTCGATGATTTTGATTTTTTTCTTGGTTCCTGAAGTTTTTCAATATGATTTTTATAAAAATGATACAAAGCAAAACCATACAAACCAAATGAAAGAATAAAATAGATGGGAGTTTGTAATTGTAACACTTCATAAGCATATTTTTGAGTTATAACCAATAATCCGACTGAACATATGGTGCCATATACTCCTCGAAATAGAGTGTATTGTAATTGTCGTTTCCGAGGATTGATAGCAATCCATATTGCCCATAAATTTAAAAAAGCAACTGGTGGAACTATTATGTACATATATATCGGTTAAAAAGGATTCGCAAAAGCAGGCAAAAGCACAAATATATCTGCTATCCCAATAACAAGAGTAATTATAGTCGATTTTATATCATTTACAGCATAAAGAGCCATATAATATTCAAAAGCTTTTTTATTAAAATCTGTATTTTTTTTCATGTTAATTAAACCACCCTGCTACTGTTGACCAAGTTTTTATCGCACCCGTTTTCACCATATCCTTAATACTATCATCTTCATCTTCACCATCACCATCACCATCTAAATCAACATCCCATTTTACACCTTCTGTGAAATATTATTCCCTTCTCGAAAAGAAGATCAACCCATTAATAAAATCTAGGCTTATCAAMAATTTCAAAAAGCCARAGATTTTGCYGGTATMGARTCTATTGGKACYCACACCATGCGCAAAACCTTCGGYTATTGGTTCTATAAACAAACTAAAGATGTAACCATGTTGCAAGACATACTCAATCACAGCACACCACAAATTACACTTAAATACATTGGTATCAATAAAGAAGAAAAAGATAATGTCCTTGATACATTCCTTATTTAACCCAAAAATATTAAAATATTAAAATATGAATACTATAAAAATTAACTCTCTACTTCCCATCAAAATTATGGTAATCCTATTAAACCTGGGGTTACCCCTTCTACCTTTGCCCATTCAAACGAGCACTCAACTAACATTTGATTCTTACACTTAATTTTTAATAAACCTTCTTCTTCTATCGTATTTATTTCAAAATAATCAATTATATTTTCTGTCCCTAAACCTTTTATTGTTAAATTATGAATAGTAAAGAAAGATATCTCTACATAAATTACATCCCACTTATTCCATCGTTTTGGCTTGTTTTCAACATTTTCCTTTGTCATCAATTGAATAACTAAAGTAGGACCATCTCTTTTAAGACGCACATCTAATAACTCTGATTCTTCAAACTTTGGTATTTTCCCAAAAATACTAATTAACGCTTGTGGATTTAAAAATTTAAATTGATCAATCATTTTTATACTCCCTATTTTTTATTTCTCTTCTCAAAATAATAATGATCCTCCATACCATCTACCTGTCCTGTTCGTGTATTGTATTCAGGTCTTACATTATGATGCGGTGGCTGATCTCCAATTCCACCTTCTCCAAACTTATGACCCTCTGAATGATCTTGAATTATAATTTTTTGACCTTTTACTTCATATGTTAATTCTCGAGTCATAATAGGCTGTTTATTATCATTTAATATCCTTTTACCATTACTATCTGTTAATGGTACCATTTTTTGACTAATCGGGTGTTGAAATCTAGGTATATTTAATTGTCTTTTAATTGTCTTTTAATTTCTTTTAAACTAGCTCCCCTAGATTCATGAGAATTTTTCCCCTCAATCTTCTTAACTCCAAAGGTTTGATTTATATTATCATTTAATCCTTTACTTTTTTCTCTACTTGCATATACAAACAAATCTTCAACTCTAGGCAATTCATTTTTGAATGTACCCATACCTGCAAAAGCAAAGCGATCCCCCATTTGTAAATTACTTGTAATATGCGAAAAAGTTTGCGGAATCTCGTTTTTTGCTAGTTTGGTCACTTTACCCGCTTGACCTAATTTACTCGCTTTACTTAATCCTTTATCACCAATAAGTCCTAATCCAACTTGTATTAAAGCATAACTTCCCCACTT